>JBBQBR010000217.1:0-5265 GCA_038317875.1 Lysobacterales bacterium | reverse complement strand
CGATTGACGTCCTCCACTGAGGCCATTAGATCAATCAGCGCACGGCGCTGCGCGGCTGAGTTTGCGCTGGAGTTCACTTTAGAGTTCACTTTAGAATTCGCGTTGAATTCAGCGAACGGCCGCAGCAATGCGTCCATGCCGGGCTCACCAAGTACGCCCATTGCACTGCGTAACTTGGCTATTTCTTGCGTAAGACTAGCGCGCGCAACGGCATCGTCGGCATTGACGGCCAGTGCATCAAGCGCACGCGCCATACGCGGCACAGTGCGCGTCACTTCATCGGCAAAAAGCGGCCACATGGGGTTCATGCGTTTTTCGCCTTCATGCGTTAATTGCCTTCATGCGTTAATTGCCTTAGCTAAAATGTCGGCAAACTTCAAATCGTCCAACAGCAAATAGTGCTTCCCCTCGAATGAACCAATCGCGGTGGCGCACTCGGCAAGTGGCACGGGCAATGCTTCGGGGATTGGCCCGAGCGTATCAAGGGCAAAACCGTGCACGCCCATTACATTGTCCGCGCGCAAGGCTACTGGCGCTCCCACGATTGCACTCATCAGCACAATCCGCGGCCGAGCATGCTTTTCGGGTTTCGTTTGCACCGCGGTGGCGCGCATCTCAAGCCCAAAAAGATGCTCAGGCACCAGCGTCAGATGCAGCTGACCGCGAACGTTGGTCAAGCCAGCCACCGCACGCCCCGTACGATGTGGCACCCGCCGCAGCGGCGCGTCAGCGGCGATTTCAATCACACGTGAAACGGGTAAGCCAATTCTCAAACCCCCGATACGCAACAGCAATGCGCTCCGCCCTCCAGGCGCACGCTCGGGCTGCGATGCAACAGCCTCTTCCAACTGATCAACTTCGCGCAACATGACACTGCGCGCGGCAGCGCTGAACACGTCGCAATTACGACAGTGCACGACTTCACGCAAACGCGTGCAGCTATGATCACCCGCGTAAACGCCTATTTTGCGCCAGCAATAGTTGATCATTTGCGCCATTATTGGACGCCTTCACGGCGCTTAAGGCGCGCGCGTATCCGATCCGCATGCGCTGTATCGCCACCACGTCGCGCAAGCTCAGCTCGCAGTCGCAAAGTTGGTGCATGACTTGGGTCCAAATAAGCGGCGCGATCCAGCGCAATTTCAGCGCGCAACAAATCATTTTGTGCGCTTGCTAAAACGCCACGCAAGTACCAAGCCTCGGCGTAAGTCGGCGCTTCATCCAACAGTTGATCGAGCGTCAAGCAAGCGCCCGGCAAGTCGCCATCATTGGCATGTTGTTCGGCCCGTGCCAAGCAATTTCTCCAGCCGCTGGCGATATCGGGGTCAGGCTCAGGCTCAGGCACAGGCTTAAGCGCTGCCTTGGCAGCATGTTCAGCCTCGTCATTGCGAGTGGAGCGAAGCAATCCACCTTGCTTTGTAGGCATCGAGAATGGATTTCCACGTTGCTTCGCTCCTCGCAATGACGAGGTACTACTACTTATGATGTGGGAAACGCCCTTGAGCGGTTCATCAAAACTAAGCGATGGTTCGGCCGTGCCGGTAAATACCAATGCGCCAGGAGCCGCGACTCGGCGCAGCAATTGCACCACGTGCGCGCGTGCATCACCATGCAAATAGATAAGCAAGTTACGACAAAAAATGACGTCAAATTGTTCACCTTGAAACAGGTTAGTGTCGAGCACGTTGATTTGGCGATACTCGATACGCGCGAGCAAACTTGGCGACAAAATATACTGTTGATCGCGAAGCTCAAACCAACGCGGGTCAGGGAAAGCGCCGCGAAATGCCGATAGCCCAAACGTGCCTTTGCGCGCTTTGGACAACGCATTACTGTCCAAATCCCCGGCAATTATGCTGAACGCACCGGGTAGCAAGCCCACTTCTTGCAGCGTAATTGCAATCGAGGCGGGTTCTTCGCCACAGGCGCAGGGCAACGACAGCACTTTCAACGGCCGATCACTGCACCAAGCCCGCGCCTGGACAAAAACTCGCAGCTCAGCAAACTGCTCAGGATTACGAAACAACCAGCTTTCGTTGACGGAAAAATGCCCTACCACCCGGTCAAACATCTCCCGATCCTGCTGTGCGCTTAGCGCTATTGCGGTAAAACTACGCCCAGGAAATTCACGCGCAAGATCGCTAAGACAATCGCTGATGACGCGCGCACCAAGACTTTCGGGCTCAAGCCCAGTGCGCGTTTGCAAAAACTTGACCACCGGATTTGAACGCACCGAATCGCTCAGCTCCTGAGAGGTTAACGCATCTAGGGTCAGCGGATCACGCAGCATGATCGCCATGCTCAAGATAGAGCGCACGCAGCTCAACCGGTAGTAATGCTTCGGCATTGATCAGTTGCGCGGTGTGCGCATCGTCCAAAATATGCTCACCCAGCCATCGGCTTTCCGCCATGCCCAAACCGCACGTCTTTTGACCAATCTGAATCAAGTCAAGCACTTCTTCGGCCCGAACTGCGAATAGTAGCGGTGTAGGCAGCGGAATTTTCAGCACGATTAAGCGCGTAGATCGCTGCATCGCCGCGGCTTGATGGCCCAGCAGCAAGCCTAAATCAACCACTGGGATCAACGCGCCCGCATAGCGAATCAAGCCCGTAACCGAAGCCGGTGCCAACGGCACCGGCCGAGGCCGAGTATCAGGCAGCACTTGCACCACGTTTGCCAGCGCGAGCGCAAAACGCATATCCGCAGCACGAAAGGCGAGCGCCTGCATCTGATCCTACTTACCAACGTTAAAGTGAGTGATTTCTTGTTTTAGCGTGCTGACCGCATCGCGCAAGCTTTCGGTGGCCGCATTAAATTCTCGCAACGACGTCGAAGTCTGGCGCGCACCGTCAATCAGTTGCCCCATCGCCTCGCCAATTTGGCGGGTACCGACATTTTGGCTGCGCATACCGTCATTCACGGCATCAAAGCGATCTGAAAGCGAACGCACCTGGGAAATAATTTGGGTAAATTGGCCATTGATGCGCCCGACGCCCACGACGCCGACTTTCACTTCGTCGGCAAATCGATCAATTTCCATCACCCCAGCGCTGACTGCGCCCTGCATTTGCTTGACCATTTGCTCAATATCCAGCGTCGCAACCGCAGTCTGATCCGCAAGCCGGCGAATTTCGCGCGCTAGCACTAGAAAACCCAAACCTTGCTCACCCGCTTTCTCTGCTTCAATGGCGGCGTTGATTGAGAGCAAATTGGTCTGATCGGCGACTTTAGAGATTGTCGTAACCACGCCCGTAATTTGCGCTGCTTCATCACGAATCGCAGCAAGTCTAGCGGCGACGGTATGGCCAGCACTCGCCAAGCGTTCCATGCTTTGATCCAGCTGGCTTAAGCCTGTCTGGCCGCCGATAGCCAAATCCGCAGTTTGCCCCGCCACAACATTCACACCCTCCATCGTGGTCAGTAACTCTTGATGGGTCGCATTAATTTGCTTAACCGCTGCGGCAATTTGATTGGTTGAGCTGCCAAAACCCTGCACCGTATGTTCTTGTTGCCTACTGGTTGCGGCAAATTCGGTCGCGGTAGACATCAACTCAATGCTGGCTTGCTTTACCCGCGACACCAGCGCACGCAAATTGCCACTCATGGTTGAAATTGCGCCGAGCAAGCTGCCGGTGATATCGCGCGCATCCACGCGCGGCATTTCGGTGCTTAGATCGCCCGCTGCAACGCGATTGGCAATGTCACTCGCCATACGAATTCGCCCGGTCATACGCGTTACGGCGCGATCAGCTACCCAGGCCATAACGACCACCGAAATAAGGATCAAGATTGCCAACACCACCAAATAGCGCGTCAAGCCTGAAACGACAGTAATCGCACTAGCTTCACGCGCGGCATTTTGCAATCGGCTCAGGCGCACCACCTCATTAATCGCGACCCGATGCGATTCATAAAATTGCTGCATCCGCGCCAGAGCGCTGGCTAACCTGGGTGCATCTCCCGCTTGTAAAGCGGGCAGAAATTCTCGATCGCGCACCTCGAAAAAGTCTATTGCGGACTTGGCTGACGTGGTCGTCATCACGTCATTCAATGCCCCTGCAGGCAACGATCGCTTCCAAAATTCCAGCCTTGTGTCGTATTCGACTCGTAGTGCAGTTCCGCGCGCGATTAGGGTTTCGCGCCTTGCTGGATCCGGCTCATCTTTGAGCTGCAAAGCCAGCAAATACGATTCAATAATGTATTGCGGCGGCGGCAAAACATCCGCGATCAATGCATTGCCCTGATCTATTTCCTCATAGATTGGCCCCATCACGCGCACTTGCTGCAGGGTGTAGCCACTCAAGCCAACAAACAGCGCGAATAGCGCAATAAAGCCAGCGACAAAAAAGGTGAGCTGCCGAGAAAGCTGCGAATCGCGCATGAGCCGGTTCCATAGTAGTTGCACGGCATTATAGGCATGGGTTCTTCGGCTTTTACTGCAATAAATGGTGATATGTCCCGCCACATGGCGAAATGGCAAATAAATTTATAGGAGTTTGTTTGCAGCCAGATTAAACGTGGCGGCTTTTGTCTGAGTGTCCGAGCTGCATGAGCAATTTAGCTGCTAATGTTCCACCCAATACCCACGCTTTCGATCTTTATGCGCTTTGACATCATCACGCTGTTTCCCGAGGAATTTTTGCGCGCTTTGAGTTTCGGCGTGGTCGGCCGCGCGATTGCACGGGGTGATGTGCAGGTGCAATGTTACAACCCACGCGATTTCACCACCGACGCCTATAAGCGCGTTGACGAGCGGGTTTATGGTGGCGGGCCCGGCATGGTGATGCTTTTGGAGCCGCTCAAACTGGCTTTAGCGCAAATTCGCGCTGCCGATGCGCCCCCTGCCCCGCTCACACTACTTTCGCCGCAGGGGCATACTTTCAACCAAGCACATGCACGCGCAATGAGCCTTAGGCCGCGAATCATTTTGCTATGTGGACGCTATGAAGGCATTGATCAGCGCTTTATCGATAGCTATGTCGATGAGGAATTGTCGATCGGTGATTACGTGCTGAGTGGCGGCGAATTAGGCGCATTGGTGGAATCGATGTTTTTGAGAATTAAATCGTAACCGATAATTTTGGGACGATCATTAAATTGGTCAAAAAAACCGGCTACCAGGTGCCCAAACTATCGCCAGCGCATGAAGAAAGCGATGGCGATTTGGACTGAAAAAGACCCACTGACACGTACCTTTGTTAGCCCTCGCAAATTTTGGTCAGCGTCAACTGATAACTGCGATACCTGGGTTGACTGCCGGAACA
>JBBQBR010000216.1:0-5268 GCA_038317875.1 Lysobacterales bacterium | reverse complement strand
CTCGGTCAGCGACTTTGACGACGGAAAAATCGATAGCCGTTATGGCAGCGGCTGGCGCATCACAACCGATACGCAAATGGGCGGAAGCTCGATTGCAGAGATGCAAATTGTCCAGAATGGCGCAGGTCAAAGTAAGGGTGCATTAGAAATTTCCGGCGAAATACAAGAGGGCTTTGCCTATCCCTGGGCCGGCGCATTCTTCATAGCGGGTGCTCAAGTAGCGCAGAGCGCTATAGCACAAGCAAGTGCCAATTCCATGCAGCCGGTGGATTACCGCACCCTGAAAGAGCTGATCTTTAGCGTCAAAGGTGATGGCCGCAGCTATAGTGTGATGGCATTTACCGCCGCACAAGCTGGTGGCATTCCGCCCAGCATAAGCTTCAAGACAACTGCGGACTGGCAGGAAGTTCGACTTCCGCTGGCTGGCTTTGACGGGCTAGACTTGTCACAAGTGGCTGGCTTTTCATTCAACGCTAGTGCGCCCGTTGGCCAATTCCGCTTCGCCATCGACAGTGTCGAAATAAGATAATTTTGAAACAAGTTAACTTTGAAACAAGTTAATTTTGAAACAAGTTAACTTTGAAATAAGTTAACTTTGAAATCAAATAACACCTTGCCAGGATTAGACGATGGGCCTGCTCGAATACAAAACACGATCACCCGGCCAACGCTTCACGCCTGAAGTCAATCTTTATGCCGACAAATACATACCGTATATCAACCTGGTGTATTTGCTGTTTTTGTTCATGCCATTTTTCTTCTATCCGAAGTTCAGCGCCGCGCAAATAACCGTCACGCTCGCTAGCATTGCGGTTTTCCTGCCTCTGCACTTTGCAACATACAAACGCCAAGGCCGTTATGTCGCGTTTACGGCAAGCGTCACGGTGCTGATTTGTTTTGTCGTGATGCCCTATAACTACGGCGCCAACACCTATCTGATTTACGGCGTTATCTCCGCAGCCTACGTGTTCAAGCCACGCAACGCGATACTTTTTCTGATGGCGGCCCTGGCACTGATGGCGATTCAGAGCTACTGGTTGAAATTACCAGCGGCCTTTTATGCCGCCACCGCGATCATGGCATGCATGCTGGTTTTTTATACGCTCTACAATAAAAGCCTTGAGCACAGCAATCAAATTCTGAAACTGAGTCAGCAGGAAGTGCAAAGGCTGGCGCAAGTGGCCGAGCGCGAACGCATTGGGCGGGATCTGCACGACGTGCTCGGCCATACGCTCTCCTTAATCGTGATGAAAAGCGAGCTCGCTAGTCGTTTAGTTGACCGCGATGCCAATGCCGCAGCCGTGCAAATTCGGGAAGTCGAAAAAGTCGCGCGTGATGCGCTTGGACAAATTCGTACCGCAGTCGCAGGTATCCGCCTAGCCGGTTTGGAAGCTGAGTTGGCCAATGCCCGATTGTCGCTGCTTTCTGCTGACATTCAATTGCATTACCAACTTGCCCCGATTGAACTGACTAGCGCGGTGGAAACGGTATTGGCGCTCGGCGTACGTGAAGCCGTCACCAATATCATTCGCCATTCAAATGCCCGCCAAGTCGAGATAGATTTGAAGAAAAACAAAAGTATTTTGCAGCTACAAATTTCCGACGACGGTAAAAGCACCCTAGTAACACCCGGGCATGGTTTGCGCGGCATGCGGGAACGCCTTGAATTGCTCGGCGGGCGTCTGGATATTGATACCGGCCCGGAAGGTGGCGTGCGCCTGAGCCTTAGTTGCCCAATGCCGGAAGCCAAAATGCTGCCGGTATCATTAGCAGGCACAAAGCTGGTCACGCATGAGGGGAAATGCGCATGATTCGCATCGTACTTGCAGAAGATCAGGCGATGGTGCGCGGCGCTTTGGTCGCACTGCTGAAACTGGAGCCGGATTTTGAAATCGTAGGCGATGCGGCCGACGGTGAATTAGCGTGGGATTTGATCCAGCAGCATCAGCCCGACGTGTTGGTTTCCGATATTGAAATGCCGAAGCTTACCGGCTTGGAATTGGCGCAACGCGTCAAGAATGAAGCCGCTAATACACGCGTCGTGATCGTGACCACTTTTGCCCGCGCAGGCTATTTGCGGCGCGCCCTGGATGCGGGCGTACGCGGCTATCTGCTGAAGGACGCACCATCGGCGCAATTGGCGGATGCCCTGCGTCAGGTACATCGCGGCAATCGCGTCATTGATCCGCAACTGGCGTTGGCCGCTTGGACAGCAGCGGACCCTTTGAGCGACCGCGAACGACAGGTGCTGAGATTGGCGGGCGAAGGCAGCAGTTCGGCGGAAATCGGCGCACAGTTGTGCATATCGCAAGGTACGGTCAGAAATTATTTATCAGTCATCATCAGCAAGCTGGGTGTATCCAACCGTATCGAAGCGTATCGTTTTGCACGGCAGCAGGGCTGGCTGTAATGGCCTTAGTACGTAAAAATTATTTCAAATAAACAACCAACGGCCACCATCAACGCGCAAAATTTGCCCGGTAATATAGGGCGCATCGCAGATTAAAAACTTTACCGTCGCGGCAATGTCCAAAGGTCCGCCCTGGCGTTTCAGCGCGGTGCGCTCAAGCACGATTTGCGGGGTTTCCGCTTTCTCCATATTGGTCGACCAAATAATATTGCCCGGCGCGATGCCGTTCACGCGCACATTCGGACCAAGCTCGCGCGCCAAGGCGTAAGTCGCTGCGACCAACGCGGCTTTTGCCATGCAGTAGGGCGCGTAGCGCGGCAATGGGCGGTCCGCATAAATATCAACGATATTGACGATTGCGCCCTGCGTTTTTTGCAATGCGGGCGCTGCCGCCTGCGCTAACAATAGCGGTGCAAACGCGTTGCTGGCGAATAAGTCCTGAATTTGATCGACGGTGATTTCACCCAGCGGCGTTGGGTAAAAGCTGGAAGCATTATTCACCAACGCATCCAGGCGGCCAAAGTGCGCAAGCACGTTTTGCACCAAAGGCGCGATTTCAGTCAGTTGGTTTAAATCGCATTGAAATAGCGCAACGCTATTGGAGCGGATGGTTTCCAGCTCAAGCTTGAGCGCAGTTGCCTCGGCAACACTGCCCCGATAGTGCAACGCAATGTCAAAGCCTGCGCCGTGCAGCACGCGCACTATATCTGCGCCTACCCGTTTCGCAGCGCCGGTTACTAGTGCGACTTTTGTTGATACTGAATTCATTTGTACGCTCACGCTCCGACTCGTTGTTGATTATGCGGTTATTGCTATGCGCAGCACTGTGAAGTTGCGTGCGGCGAAATACCCGAAAACCGCTACACTCTGGCTCCCTAAAAAACGTCGGCACCGAGCACAATGAGCAAACAAACCGTACTGAATGCGCTGCACCGCAGTTTAGGCGCAAAAATGGTCGACTTTGGCGGCTGGGATATGCCGATCCAATATAGCTCGCAAATTGCCGAACACCACGCGGTGCGCAAAGATGCCGGCTGGTTTGATGTTTCGCATATGACCGTGGTGGACTTGCTAGGATCCCGCGTGCGTGCGTTTCTACGCCATTTGGTGGCAAATAACGTTGACAAGTTAAAAATTCGCGGCAAGGCACTTTACACCTGCATGCTGGACGAAAACGGCGGCGTAATTGATGACTTAATCATTTATTTTTTGGACGAATCTTGGTTTCGCCTCGTGGTCAACGCGGCAACCCGGGATAAAGATTTGGCCTGGATTGCGACCCAAGCCGCACAGTTTTCAGTAGTTGTCGACGAGCGGCCAGAGCTGGCAATGGTTGCCGTACAAGGCCCAAATGCTCGCGCCAAAGCAGCTAGTTTATTGAGCAGCGAAACGGCTGAAAAAGCACTCGCACTTGGCAAATTTACTGCTTGCGAAGGCGACGATATGTTCATTGCGCGCACCGGCTACACCGGGGAAGACGGCTTCGAAATCATCATGCCAGAATCCGTCGCAGAGGATTTTTGCAAGCGCCTGAACGCCGCAGGCGTGCTGCCCGCTGGTTTAGGCGCACGTGACACGCTGCGCTTGGAAGCCGCGATGAATCTGTACGGTCAAGATATGGACGAATCCACCACGCCCTTGGAAGCAGGCCTTGCCTGGACGCTCGCATTTGAGCCGAAAGAGCGTAATTTTATCGGCCGCGCGGCACTTGAGGCGCAAAAAGCTGCAGGCGTACCGCGCCAGCTAGTCGCACTCGTAATGGATGAAAAAGGCGTGTTGCGGCACGGACAAGTCGTGCAAACCGCCGCAGGCTCAGGCGAAATTACCTCCGGCACCTTCAGCCCGAGCGCGAATAAGGCCATCGCATTTGCGCGCGTGCCAGCTGGTGAACTCGGCGCGGTAAGCGTAGAAATTCGCGGCAAAGCCATGCCGGTACGTGTCGTCAAAGCCCCGTTTGTGCGCGACGGGCTAGTGATGCCGGGAATATAAGTGTCAGCTTTAGACAGATTTTGTTTGAGCCTTTCGCCCAAAAAGCCAAGCAATTCCTTGACCGAAATTGTGGGATTTTTGCGCCGCGACGGAAAAAAGGGAATTGAACTTAACATCGAAGAATTGTGTGCGCCCGTTGACCCGGATACTGAATTTCAGTTCAATTGAGCGCAGACCAATTATTGCACTTGATGCTAATTAGCGTTTAAGCGGCACCAAAAAGTGCGCAGTGAACGCGTCCCGAAACTCCGGGCTCCAGGCTGAATTTAGATGCGTTCCCTTCGGCACCTTGACAAGGCGCTTACGCACTGTGCTTGGTATTGCCGCGTAAAGTTTCTCGGACAGAAGCGCAGGTGTCTGGGTATCTTTATTGCCAACAACAATCAAAATAGGTTCGTCTAAGTGCGCCATTAAGGCCAAATTTCCTCGGCCTTTAAGCGCGTCATCAATCTCAAAGCGTGGGAAAATAATGCGGCTCAAACCTCTAGGAATTACCTTGAGCCATTCCTCAGTCGTCGTCGCCCCCTCTAGTACTAGACCATCAAGGGTGAATTTTTCGGCGACATGACCTGCTAAAAAGCTGCCAATAGAATACCCGTGCACGATCACCGGCAAACTGCCAAGTTCAGGCCAGCTTTTCAAAGCGGTGTAGCTAGCCGCAGCGCCCGCGAACATGCCATCGAACGTCGGTGTGCCGGTGCTTGCGCCATAGCCGAGATGATCGACCAGCACGACATTAACCGGAATATTTTGGTAATAGCCCAAAGTTTGACCAGACCACTTTTCGATACTGTATTGATTGCCGCCGAAAAACAGCACCGTTGCGCGCGCATCTGGGCGGGTAGCACTCACGGCATATAACTGATCCG
>JBBQBR010000215.1:0-5281 GCA_038317875.1 Lysobacterales bacterium | reverse complement strand
TGTGAATTCATGTGCTAGCTTGGCTGCGAATAATGTATCTGACAGCTTTCTGTGGGCTGGCTTCAACTTTGGATAAAGCTCAACAAGTCCTGCGTTAGCTGCACTTTGTGTGTTGCGAATAAGCCGTGTGGCGCTCCGGGATACTCGATTAGCTTTGCAAAAGGTATTGCCTGGGCTTTTTTGCGCCCGTCATCGCTAATCGGAACAATTTTGTCGTCGCTGCCGTGGATCACCAAGGTGGGTATCTTGACCGTGGTCAGATCCGCATCAAAATTGGTGTGGGAAAACGCATGTAAGCAACCCAAAGTCGCCGGCAGACAGCCTTGCAGTGCAATCGAACGTGTCCAAGCCAATTGCGCATCGCTGACCGGGTGGGAGATGTCAGGCGCGCCAAAAAACTTGTCAAAAAAACCTTCAAAAAATGCCGCTCGATCAGTCAAGATTGCTTGTTTAGTCTTTTCATATGCGGTCGCTGCGGTACCTGTAGTGTCCGCCTCTACCACGATTTTGAAGGGTGCCACCGAGGCCACAAATGCGGCCTTAAGAACCAAGCTACCGGGATAGCGCGAAAGGTAGCGCGCCACTTCACCGCCGCCCATAGAAAAGCCGACGAGCACCACATTACGCGCTTCGGTGTGCGTCAAAACGGCGTCTAGATCGTCCGCCAAGGTGTCGTAATCATAGCCGTTAAAAGGCTGCGAGGAACGGCCAAAGCCGCGTCGGTCATAAGCGATCACACGGTGCCCGGCATTGGTTATTGCTAGCGCAACATCATCCCAACTGTCGGCCGAGAGCGGCCAGCCAGCCAACAACACGACCGTGCGTTGCGCGGGATCTGGATGCGCGGACTGCCAATCTTTGTAATAAAGTTTTGTTTGATCCGAAGTGCTGAGGTATTGCATGGGCGTAGCCTGCTGTGACAGATAATGTCCCCAAATTTTGGCATTTACCGCGTCAGAGTTAAGTGCGATGGCGCACGTTGTTATCCATGATTGTGCGGCATTTGTGCCTGGGGCCTTTATAGGGTGAGGCTAATTGCGAAATTGCGCAGCGGTTAAGCCAAAGCGCAGGATTTATCGGATGACTCTGGCGTGGCGGTGACGCTGCATTTGGTGGGAATTCGCCAGCCACACGCAACTGCGCTGCGAACTCGTGAAGTTGGTTCTGGCTAGCGCATAGCGACGATCAATTCTTTTGCTACGGCCGCCAGTGATGTTTTCTTAGCTGAAACTGGGATTGAGATCGTGCCATTCGCGCTCGATCACTGACCGGGCAGCTTGCCGCAATCACCAAAAAGACCGGGCTTTCCCTTGGCGACCGGGCTTGTCTCGCACTGGCCAAATCTCGGCAAGCCACGGTAATCACTGCGGATCGTGTCTGGGCCAATTTCGCGAGCGAACTGGGCTGAGTATTACGCTGTTGCGGTAGGTTTTGCAGCACCAAGGGCGCGCACGTAGTCAGAGCCAATGCCCCAGGCTTTGCATACGAAAAACTGACCCTTGGCGCAATCGGGAGCTACAGCGCACCGACCCAGTTCTGCACCCGCTCCGTAAAAACCCCATCAAAGCCAAGGTTTTTATAGTGTTGCGCACGTGTCGGATCATCGGTGTAGACCAACACCCGACTGCCCACGGCGTGCATGCGTTCGACAAACGTGCCGGGCCAGCCCCAAGCCAAACGGCCTGAAATCCAATCCGGCACAATCAGCGTTTTGTTGGCGCAGCTGCCCGGCGCTTGCGCGCTGAACGGCTGCGCAAGGTAGTCCATATAACAACGCGACATTACTTGCTTGTCCGGCCAAGCGCACGCCCGCCCGGGAAATGCCTGCTCAAACTGACCGTTTCGCTCATGCGTGGACTGCAAACAAATATTTCCCAAATCCACCAGTTTTCGATTCGTGATTAAGCGAATCAGCGCTTGCGTAACTTGCGGTGAAGAGTCTTTTTGGTCCAATAGAAAATGCGTGTTCGGGAACTGCTGCAGCAATTGTGCAAGTGTGGGCATGGCACCGATAAACTGCCCGCGAAACGGAAACGTTTGCCCGCCATCGGCGGTATAGCCATAGCCGATATCTAGTTGCTTGAGCTGCGCCAAAGTGTGCTCGCGCGTTTCGCCATGGCCTTCGGTACGGCAATCGAGCGTCCAGTCGTGAAATACCATGAGTTCGCCATCAAGACTCAGTTGCAAATCAATTTCGATGCGGTTCGCGCCCGCCGCTAGTGCCGCAGCAATGGATTGCGGCGTATTTTCGAGTAAGCGGTGCGTGGGCGGGTCTATCCGGCTTGCCGTGCAGGTTTGATTGTCCAGCCCGACCGTCGAAAACGTTTGATAGATGCCGCGATGCGCCAATAATTCAAAGTGATCCGCACGCGGTGCGGCGCGGAACGGGCGATGCCATAAATACAGTGTGGCGTAGCCGAGTAATATCACCAGCAAGCAGAGCAGCGCTGCACGCAGCATGCGCCGAAATCGTCGAGGTTGAGGAATCGAAGTTGACATAACCGTGCGCTCGTCGATGAAGCGCTTAAATTTAGTGATGCCAAAGGGCCAATCCGGGTCAATCTAAGGCGATGCGGGGGCAAGTATGGGCAGATTACGGGCTGAAACTGGACTCGCTACCCAACATCTTGCTGGCATCCACCCATAGATCAAATTGCTCCGCACTAACTTCCGTCAACGCCAGCGCCGCTTCACGCAAACTGCTGCCATTGACATGCGCGTGCTTGGCAATTTTGGCGGCGCGCGCATAGCCAATATGCGGCGCAAGTGCGGTTACCAACATCAGTGAGCTTTGTACCAGCGCCGCAACCCGCTCTGCATTCACCGTAATTCCCGCTAGGCAGTGTTGGCTAAAACTGCGCATCGCATCGCTCAACAAACGGCTGCTATCCAGCACGTTCATCACGATCAATGGTTTGTAGACATTAAGCTCAAATTGCCCTTGGCTGGCGGCAAAACCTATCGCCGCATCGTGGCCGAAAACTTGTGCGCACACCATGGTTAGCGCCTCGATTTGGGTGGGGTTGACCTTGCCTGGCATGATTGAACTGCCCGGTTCGTTTTCCGGCAATTGCAGCTCGCCTAAGCCTGCACGCGGGCCGCTGCCCATCAGGCGAATGTCATTCGCAATTTTGGTCAGTGCAATCGCCAGCATTTTAAAGCTGGAATGTAGGCCGACGATGGCTTCATGCCCGGCCATTGCGGCGAAAAGATTGCCTGCTTGGGTTAATGGCAAATCGAGCTTGTCGGCCAAAAGAGCTGCCACGCGCGCGCCAAATTTCGGGTGCGTGTTTAAGCCGGTGCCGACCGCTGTGCCGCCAATCGCCAGGGTATGCACGGCAATCAGCGCATGCTGGATCGCGCTTTCGCAAAGTTCTAACTGCGCGGCATAACCGCCAAATTCTTGGCCTAGGGTAATGGGCGTGGCGTCTTGTAAATGCGTGCGGCCGATTTTTATTACCCTATCAAACTTTTGCGCCTTTGCCTGCAGCATCGCTCTTAAATCGATCAGCGCGGGTAATAAGGATTGCTTTGCGGCGATGGCAATCGCAATATGCATCGCGGTGGGAAACACGTCGTTTGAGGACTGGCCTAAATTGACGTCGTCATTCGGATGAATTTTTGGCGGCGCGGCGTTTGACGTCATTGACAGATTCGCAATCACTTCATTCACGTTCATGTTGCTCTGCGTGCCCGAGCCGGTCTGAAACACCGAGAGCGGAAATTCCTGATCGAAAGCGCTGGTCGCAACCTGTAATGCAGCATCAATAATCGCATGTGCTTTCGTGGCTTCAAGCAAACCTAGATCGCGATTCACATGTGCCCCCGCCCATTTGATCCAGGCCAGCGCGTGGATCACCGCCAATGGCATTCGCGCTTCGCCTATGGCAAAAAAATGCAGGCTACGCGCAGTTTGTGCGCCCCACAGGGCATTTATGGGCACTTTGATCGGGCCAAAACTGTCGGATTCGGTGCGGGTGGCTGGCATGAAGCGATCCTTTTAAGAGAATATATTTCTGCTTCGCAGTTTGTCCCCTTCGCGGGATTGCTGCGCGCTTATTACACCATTGTGCTTGAATCGCTTTACGCTTGGCGATTCGATCAACCGAGCGCTATCATGACCACGGCCACGCTTTCTCCGGCGTGAATTCGATGATCACCGTGCGTTGATCGCGATTAGCGTGATGCGTAAAGGCAAAGTTATCGACATCGATCTTGACTTAGTTGTGCACGGCGCTCGCCATGGGTTGGCGCTAGCGGAAAGTTTGATCTATGAAACCGCGCTACGCCACGATGCAACACTTTGGATGCAAGACCGCCACTTTGAGGGCTTGCCAAAGGTTCGCGATTTTTCTAACACGTTATTAGCTTAGTTCAGGTTTTCGTTGTATTAGCTGCAATTTGTCAAATCGTCACGCAAGCGTTCGCTAGCGCACAGAACAAAGCTTAAGCTCGCACAATGATGCAGCCTCTAGGAAAACATGATGCCCAATGACACCAGCCGTAGCGGGCTAGTCCAAAAATCGAAAGCGTCTAGCAAAGTGTTGCCGCAAGATACTGGCGCGGAAAACGCGTTCGCGATTGTCGGTATCGGCGCTTCGGCGGGCGGGCTTGCCGCATTTAGTGCGTTCTTCGAGGGTATGCCGAGTGATAAAGACCCAGGCATGGCCTTTGTTTTGGTGCAGCATTTAGCGCCAGATCACGAAAGCATTTTGACCGAGCTGATCCAGCGCAACACGCGTATGCAGGTGTTTGAGGTTGAGGATGGCATGGTGGTGCAAATTAATTGCGCTTATATCATTCCGCCGGACCGGGACATGGCGTTCCTCAATGGCACGTTGCAGCTGTTGCAGCCCACAGCGGCGCGTGGCCTTAGACTGCCGATTGATTATTTGTTTCGCTCGCTCGCGCAAGATCAGCGTGAGCGCGCGATCGGCATTGTACTGTCGGGTACCGGTAGCGATGGCACCGCAGGCGTGCGTGCGATTAAAGGTGAGGGCGGCCTGATAATCGCGCAAACGCCAGAGTCCTGTGCCTTTGACGGGATGCCGCGCAGTGCGACGGACACTGGCCTGGTGGATTTCACGCTGGCACCGGGTGATATGCCCGCGCAATTGATTAGCTATGTTAGCCACGCTTTTGGTCAACCGCATCAGGCAGTTTCCACATCTGTGCCGCACAGCGAAAATGCGCTGAAAAAGATTTTTATTTTGCTGCGAACTCAAATCGGGCATGATTTTTCCCAGTACAAATCCAGCACCATTTGTCGACGTATTGAGCG
>JBBQBR010000214.1:0-5295 GCA_038317875.1 Lysobacterales bacterium | reverse complement strand
TCGCTCAACTTGGCCTTGCGCCAGAAATTTTGCGTGCGATCACCGCTAAAGGCTATGAAGTACCCACCCCGATCCAAGCGCAGGCCATTCCTGCCGCCATGGAAGGCCGTGACATTTTAGGTGCCGCCCAGACCGGCACTGGTAAAACCGCTGGCTTCTCGCTACCGATGCTGCACCGGTTAACGCAGAGCAAGCCGCAGCAATTGCGAAATCGCCCACCACGCGCATTGATTTTGACGCCTACCCGTGAATTAGCCGCGCAAGTGGAAGACAGCGTGCGCACCTATGGCTTACACACCGGCATGACCAGCACCGTTATTTTTGGCGGTGTTGGCATGGGCAATCAAATTAGCGCGCTGCGCACCGGCGTTGATATCGTAATCGCGACCCCAGGCCGCTTGCTGGATCACTTATCGCAGCGCACGATTGATTTGGGCAAAATTGAAATTTTGGTGCTGGATGAAGCTGACCGCATGCTCGATATGGGCTTTTTGCCTTCGATCAAGCGGGTATTAGCGGCGCTGCCCAAGCAACGGCGTCAAACGATGCTGTTTTCCGCCACATTCGCGCCAGAAATTCGCGAGTTGGCGAAACAGTTCCTGCGTGACCCGGTGGAAGTGCAGGTCGCAGCCCAGGTCAACACTACCGCCTTGGTAGAACACCGTCTACATCCAGTCGACACCGAGCAAAAGAAAGATTTGTTGATCGAGCTTTTGCGTAAAGACAGCCGTCAGCAAAGTTTGATCTTTACCCGTACCAAGCATGGCGCGGACAAATTGGTCAAAAGCTTAGAAGTCATTGGTTTTAAAGCCGCCGCAATTCACGGCAATAAATCCCAAGGCGCGCGCACGCGTGCGTTGGCAGATTTCAAGTCCGGCGCAACAACGTTACTGGTCGCAACCGACATTGCGGCGCGCGGGCTGGACATTAAAGAACTGCCAACCGTCTATAACTACGATTTACCGATGGTTGCCGAAGACTATGTACACCGGATTGGCCGCACCGGCCGCGCGGGCTCCAACGGCGTCGCCATTTCCTTAGTAGCGCCAGAAGATCACGGTTTGCTGCGCGATATTCGCAACTTTACCAAGCGCGACCTACCGCTGGAAACCATTGTCGGCTTTGAAAGCACCGGCAAGCCGATTTTCACCAAGCCGATCATGCGCCAAATGCGTAGCCCACGCGCACCGGGTGGCGGCCGTGGCGGCCAGCCGCAGCGCGCACCGCAGCGTAACGGCAGCGGCGCAGGTCCAGGCGGCGGCGCACGTGCTGGCGCAGCCCCTGCGCGAACCGAGCGTCCAGGTAACGGCGGGCATGCGCAACATCGCGGTCGCCAAGGCGGCGCGGGTGGTCGAGCCGGCGGTGGTGCTGCAGGCGCGGGTGGAGTGCGTCGTACGGGCGCTTAAAGCTTAGCGTTTAATAATCGGCAACGTTGAAATCTGACGTTGCTGCAAAAGGCGTCAGACCTGTTTGCACTTGGCAAAACTGCCAAAACAAACGTGTCTCGACGCCTTTTTTGCGCAGCTCAAACAGCTGCAGGCCGAAATCGTAGCGATCAAAGCCACAAACGCCAAAACGCCCGATACCCGCGATTACAGTGAAGCGCAAACCCGCGATTTGTTTATCGACTTGCTGCTGAAAGAGGCGGGCTGGGCGATGGTTTCTTGGTGCCGCCGATGCCGTGTCGGTGCCGCGGAAGTTCGTGCGTGAGGGCATAGGTTACGAAGATTTGTTAGATGAAGACAAAGAAAAATGGGACGAGCTGGAATAGGAAGGCAAACCGATTAGCGATAAAGCGCCGAATATCGCGATTTCCCTCGATATGCTGGACACCGGCATTGACGTGCCGGAAGTCGTGAATTTGGTGTTTTTCAAAATTGTGCGGTCAGGGCTATTTATTCGATTCCTAGTCGGCATGGAACGCGATGCGGCGAAACACGCGTTCGCTGAGTTTTTAGCGGGGAAAAATTTGGGCGCAAATCAAATCGAATTCATCAATTTGATCGTTGATAACCTGACCGAACATGGTGCTATGGACGCCCGGCGCCCGTATGAAAACCCGTTTACCGACTTAAACGATCAAGGTGTTGGTGGTTTATTCGCTACTGCCGATGTGCAGCGCATTGTGCAGGTTCTGGCTGAGGTGCGGGTCAGGGCGGCGGCTGAGAGCTGCATTATTGCGGCTATTTTGCAACTCTAGCTTGTGTACTCGGCGCGCGCTTTGCATTATCTGCCCTAACTTTTAAGCGCCTGGATTTGCAATGAGCAACCCTTATATTCTTTGGTTAGAGCAACTTCGCTTGAGCGATTTGCCGCAAGTGGGCGGAAAAAATGCCAGTTTGGGCGAAATGATTGGCAATTTGTCTGCTTTAGGCGTTTCGGTGCCGGGCGGTTTTGCCACGACCGCCAGCGGCTTTCGCGAGTTTGTCGAATTTAATCAAATCAAAGAACGGATTTATGCGCGCTTGGCGGCGCTGAATATTGATGATGTCAACGCCTTAGTCGCCGCTGGCGCAGAAATTCGCGGTTGGGTGCATGCGGCGCAGTTTCCGGCGGCATTCGAGGCGGAAATTCGCAGCGCTTATGCGGAGCTGGAGCAAAAAACCGGCTTGACTAATCCGGCGGTGGCGGTGCGCTCGTCAGCGACGGCGGAAGACTTGCCGGATGCATCGTTTGCGGGTCAACAAGAAACGTTTTTAAATGTGACCGGCGCGGATTCGGTGTTGGCGCGGATCAAAGAAGTTTTCGCCTCGCTCTATAATGACCGCGCGATTAGTTACCGCGTGCATCATGGCTTCAAGCATGAAGATGTATTTTTGTCCGCCGGAATCCAGCAGATGGTGCGCTCGGATTTAGCGACATCGGGGGTTGCGTTTACGCTGGATACCGAATCCGGCTTTACCGATGTCGTGTTTATTACCGCCAGCTATGGTTTGGGTGAAATGGTGGTGCAGGGTGCTGTGAATCCGGACGAATACATCGTCTATAAACCCGCCTTGCGTGCCGGTAAACGTGCACTGATCCGGCGCATTTTAGGCAGCAAGCAAACGCGCATGGTGTATTCGGACAAGCCGGGCGAACGCGTGCGTATCGAGCCGGTGCCACAAGCTTTGCAACATCAGTTTTGTATGTCTGAAGCCGAATGCGCGGAATTGGCGCGCCAAGCGCTGACGATTGAGCAACATTATGGCCGCCCGATGGATATCGAATGGGCAAAAGATGGCTTGAGCGGCAAGCTGTATGTCGTGCAGGCGCGGCCAGAAACGGTGAAGTCGCGGCAGAATTCCGCCGAAATTGAAAAATTCCACCTGCGCGAAAAAGGTGAGCTTTTAGTGCAGGGGCGGGCGATTGGGCAAAAAATTGGCGCGGGCCCGGCGCGTGTGGTCAAGGGCACGGCGCAAATGGATTTGGTGCAGCCAGGCGATGTATTAGTGACGGATATGACCGACCCGGATTGGGAACCGGTAATGAAGCGCGCTTCGGCAATCGTGACTAATCGCGGTGGCCGCACCTGCCACGCCGCGATTATCGCGCGTGAGTTAGGGATTCCGGCGATTGTGGGCTGTGGCGATGCGACTTTGAAAATCGCTGCGGGCGCACAAGTTACCGTGTCATGTGCCGAAGGCGACACCGGTAATGTCTATGCGGGCGCACTGAAGTTCGAACGCTTGACCGCGAATCTGGGCGCGATGCCGCCTGCGCCCCTGAAGATTATGATGAATGTTGCGCATCCAGAACGCGCCTTTGAATTCGGCCAGATGCCGAATGCGGGCGTGGGTTTGGCACGCCTTGAAATGATTATCAACAGCCACATCGGCGTGCACCCGAAAGCGCTGCTGGAATACGACCAGCAAGACGCAGATGTCAAAGCGCAGATTGATGCCCGCATCGTAGGCTACGCCAGCCCGGTCGATTTTTATGTGGATCGTTTGGCCGAAGGCATGGCGACCATTGCTGCAGCATTTGCGCCCAACCCCGTGATCGTGCGCTTGAGCGATTTTAAGACCAATGAATACGCCGAACTCATCGGCGGCAAGCGCTACGAGCCGATTGAGCACAATCCGATGATTGGCTTTAGAGGCGCGTCGCGCTATGTCGATGCGCGCTTCAAAGATTGCTTCGAGCTGGAATGCCGCGCGATGAAGCGCGTGCGCGAAGAAATGGGTTTGACCAATGTTTGGGCGATGATTCCTTTCGTGCGCACCGTTGGCGAAGCTGAAAAAGTAATCGAAACCTTGGCCGAATTTGGCTTAAAGCGTGGTGAGCATGGCTTGAAAGTCATCATGATGTGCGAAGTGCCCAGCAACGCGATTTTGGCAGAAGAGTTCTTAGCGCATTTTGACGGCTTTTCCATTGGCAGCAACGATTTAACCCAGCTCACGCTTGGGCTGGATCGCGATTCCGATATTGTCGCGCACCTTTTCGATGAGCGCGACCCAGCGGTCAAAAAGCTGCTGACAATGGCAATTACCGCCGCCAAAAAAATGGGCAAATATGTCGGCATCTGCGGCCAAGGGCCGTCCGACCACCCGGATTTGGCGCAGTGGCTGTTGGCACAGGGCATTGAAAGTATTTCTTTGACGCCGGATACCGTGGTGGAGACTTGGTTGCTTTTGGCGCGGTCGAAAGCGGCAGGGTCGAATGCGGTTTAGGCATAATCCTAAAAAACTCAGTTGACCGCGTTCTGGCGCTCGGAAAGTTATGCTGAGTATGAATTTCTGGGCCTTTTTCGAACGTCACCGAATGGGTGATAAGCGCTACGCACCCGATTGCACCTTTTTCGACTCGCCCTGCTTCGTTGTTTCCTCCTTGCAGAGAATGACCATGCCGCGTCGTCACGCCTCGCCGGACAATCCGAAAAAAGCACACTCGGGCACGTCCAACGGAGTTTTCTAGGATAATAAATCAGCTGGAACTCGTTTTGCCTTCGCAAAATTTGTAGCAAGAAAATTAATTGGGAGCATGAGGTGATCAAACGCATTTATGTGGACAACTATAAGTCGCTGGTAAATTTTACTTGGGAACCTGGGCGTGTTGAGCTTTTAGCCGGAACAAATGGTTCTGGTAAATCGAGCGTATTTGAAGTAATTGAATGTTTGCGTGCATTGTTAGTGAGAGGTGAAAAAGTTTCGGACGTTTTTCCCGGCTCAGTTTTTACGCGATGGTCCCAGCGTGATGAAGTCAAAATCGAGTTGGACTTGGAAGTTAGTGGTAGTGGCACTTATCTATACAAATGCGTTATTCAGCGGCGTGCCGATGGCGTTCCGTTACTTAAGTCCGAATTGCTCAAGCATT
>JBBQBR010000213.1:0-5307 GCA_038317875.1 Lysobacterales bacterium | reverse complement strand
CGTCATCAGAAATACTCGCCCGAGTTCAAGATGTGGTCAAGAAGGCGCAAGTACCTGGGGCTGACTTCGCGGCTTTGGTTTCTGAGTATTCTGACGATCCTTCGAAAAGCGATAACGACGGTGTAATGACGGTTGGGGCTTCTGGAGAATTTGTTCCAACGTTTGAGGCTGCAGCACATGAACTTAAAAAAGAGGGCGACTTGACCCAGGTTGACACTGAATACGGAACGCACGTGATGCGACTGGTGCGTCGAACCGCAGCTGGATTGAAGACTTTCGAATCGGTGCGTGAAGAGATCATTACTAAGCTATCAAGTGAGTTTGAGGAAGGTATTCGTAGTAAGTTTTTCTCGGATTTACGTTCGGCGAACCCAGTTTTTCACGAAGATATGATCGAAGTTGTCCGTAAGCGTTACGGGGAACTTCCCCAAATTGGCAATGAATCTGTTGTGCCACCGGCTGCACCAGCAGTTGACGGCACAAAGTAACCTTGGTGCATGCGAAAGCTACGTCTTTGGGCCCAGTTCTATCAGCGGGAAATAAAAAATAGATACCTTGGCAGCCTAAGCGGACTGCTATGGGTATTCATGCACCCAGTGCTTTTATTGGCGCTGTACACATTTTTGATAGCCGGCGTTTTGAAAGCCCGCATTCCTGAGTTAACAGACGCGCAGTGGCTGCCTTATGTTGCGTTCGGGCTTTGGCCTTGGATGTGTTTTTCTGAAGGGTTGCAGCGCGGAACAGCGGCGGTGATGGAGCACGCTGGGCTTTTGGGCAAAATCGCGATGCCTGCGGAACTGCTAGTTGCGGCTTCCGTTGCAGCTACTTTTACGCTGCATTCATTGGGCCTACTTGCGATTGTGCTGCTGTTGCCGCTATTTGGTTACCCGGTCGTTTGGCAACATGGTTTAGCGCTGCTGCCGCTGCTATCGTTGCTGTTTTTGTTTACCTTAGGAGTCGCCTGGATTACGGCGGGCCTGCAGGTCTTCATACGCGATGTATCGCAAATATTGGGTCAGACATTAAGTTTCATGTTTTTTCTGACGCCTATTTTATATACGCCTAAAATGCTGCCAGAGGTTGTGCGCCCTTGGTTGGCAGCAAATCCGGTGAGCATTTATTGCACGACGACGCGTGATTGGTTGATGTTTTCGAATACCACATTAACTTGGCAACATGCGCTTGCAGTTGTAGTCGCGTTATCAAGTTTTTTTATTGGTTTGTGGGTATTTCGCAAACTTGAGCGACACTTTGAGGATTTTGTGTGAGCGAATTGTTGCGCGCTACAAACTTGAGTAAGGTCTACCCAAAGGTTAGCAAGAGTAGCGATAGAATCAAGGTAATGATGCGCCTGCTATTAGGGCGGGCGTTGCCTAACAGCCTGGCGCATACGGTGCTAGATGATATTTCCTTGGCTGTCAGCCCCGGTGAATCCTTAGGCGTTATTGGGGAAAATGGTGCAGGAAAATCGACGTTACTGAAACTTTTAACCGGCGTAATACATCCAACTCGTGGGTCGGTTGTCGTCAATGGCCAAATTGGCGCGCTTTTGGAACTTGGCGCGGGCTTTCACCCTGAATATACCGGGCGAGAAAACTTAGAATTAGCCGGTACGCTGTATGGCTTTAGCGGCGAGGAACTAAAATCCAAGCTCAACGAAATAATCGCTTTTGCCGATATTGGGCATTATTTGGACGAGCCGGTCAAACACTATTCCAGTGGCATGATTGTACGGCTTGGTTTTGCGCTTTTAGCCGCGCGGCGTCCAGAATTGCTGATTACTGATGAAGTACTTGCTGTTGGCGATGAAAGCTTCCAAAAGAAATGCGTGCGTTGGATCGAAGATTATTTAAAAGGCGGCGGCACGCTGCTTTTGGTTTCGCACAGCATGTATCACATACAAAAGCTGTGCCGCCAAGCGATGTGGCTGCATAAAGGTCGAGTTGCCGCAAAGGGTGACGTTTTTGACGTGACGCAAGCCTATCTTGCACACCATGAGAAAAAGTCGGCGGCTGAAGCGGTCACCACGGGCCGGGCAAATTCACACGACTCCTATCGAATTACGCAAGTATTGTTTAATGGCGATTTGGCGGAATCGGGCTATTTTCTGGAACAGCAGTCCACGCTCGCGATAGACGTCACTTTGCACTCACCCGATGGACGCGCGCCTATAGTGCTAGTAGGCATAGTGCGCGCCGACGGTACGCCGGTTTATGGCGTGACCACAGATGTAGACAAAATAGCGCCCGCACGCAACTCAGATCACGAGTTCCAGATAGTCATGCACTACCCAGAATTGCCGCTGTTGCCGGGTGTATACGCGCTGCGCGTACATGCGCTAGATCCTGAAGGCGTGCGCTTGTTTGATACCGTTACCCGCGATTTTACCGTACGCGGTGAAAGCCGCGAATTCGGCCTAATTCGTATCGCACATCAGTGGCGGTTGCCTGCTTTGTGAACGCGATCGAAATTATTGTGCCTATTTTCAATGCGGCATCGGATGTTACTACGTGTCTAAATGCACTCGAGCGCCACACGCCAGCTTTTGCAAGGGTTTGGCTGGTTGATGACGCGTCCACCGACGTTGAGATTGCCGCTTTGCTCGATACCTTTGATACGCGTGCACAATTCGACGTGCGCGTGCTCCGCAATTCAACGAACATGGGTTTTATCGGCAGCGTTAATCGCGCTTTAGCCCTGGTCAAAGGCGATGTATTACTTTTGAATTCAGATGCCATTATCACCGAAGGTGCAGTTCTGGCTATCGCACGTGCCGCTGAGGCGGTGCCAAACGCGGCGAGCATCACGCCGTGGTCGAATAACGCGGAAATTTGTTCATTTCCAAATTTTTGCGTCAACAATTCGGTGCCTGAAAATTTGGATGAAATTGCGCGAGCCTGTGCGACGCTGACGCCGTGCTATCCAGATTTGCCGACCGGCGTTGGATTTTGTATGTACATGAGTCAATTTGCGCTGCGCCGGCTAGGTTTATTTGACGCCGCGACTTTTGGCCGAGGTTATGGCGAGGAAAACGATTGGTGTCGCCGCGCTGCTGGGTTTGGCATGCGCAACATTTTATGTGACAACGCTTTTGTCGCGCATACCGGCGGGCGATCATTTGCTGCAACAGGCGAAACGCCAGGCGGTGAAAATTTGCGCCGGTTGCTTGCGCGCTATCCCGATTATCACGAAAGTGTTTCACAATTTATTGAAGCGGACCCATTGGCAGCAGATCGCGCGCGACTTTGGATGGCAATGGCACAGACGAAAGCGCCGAATCAATGACTAACCCTGAATCGCTAGAGTTCACCGGCGAGCGCTACACGCCAGAATGTCCGCGTGAAATGCTTTACGAGCATTTTGCGCGTTATGCCATGGCGCTGGAATTTGTGGCCGGAAAGCGGGTGTTGGACTGCGCATGTGGCGAAGGTTACGGCAGCAACTTGCTGGCTGAGCGGGCGGCTTCAGTGTTAGGTTTGGATTGCTCCGAGCAGGCAGTGGCGCATGCACGCGCACGCTATCAAAAGCCGAATTTGCATTTTGATCTGGCCGATGCGACTGCTTTGACGATGGAAAGTTGTGTCGACGCGGTCGTCAGCTTCGAGACCTTGGAACATCTTGCCGATCACGATGCGATGCTCGCAGGCTTCAAACGCGCTTTGACGGCAGATGGTTTGCTGCTGCTATCGAGCCCGGACAAACTCAATTACAGCGATATACCTGGCTATAACAACGAGTTCCATGTCAAAGAACTCTACCGATCCGAGTTGGAAGCGCTGTTAGCGCGGCACTTTAAGTACGTGCGGTTATATGCGCAAAAGCTCAAGTTTCAATCCGTCATTTGGGACGTCAATGCCAATTCTGGGCGGTTTGACGGTGTATCTGCGGCAAATTTACACGGCGATGGTCGTTTGACGTCTGGATTGCAAGATGCGCCCATGTATTACATTGCACTTGCCAGCGACAGCGCCGAAGTATTGGAGGCACACAGCGCCGCACTTTTCTTGTTTTCGGATCAGGCGCAGTCGCTATATGAGCACTATCAAGCGGAAATTTGCAACGGCATTTATGGCGCGCAAGTCATTGCCGAACTGCGCGCGGAGATTGCGCGACTGCGGGCTGGCTGATTGTCTTGCCAGGCAAAAATACGGTCTGAAGTTCCATCACGTTGTCAAAGCGAATGACGAATTACGAGACGCTGACGTTTTGCGGCGATAAATGACGTAATTTTGACCCTGGAATTAGGCTGAAGTCACATTGCAAAAAAAGATTTTTGCGCTATCTTAGGAGCTCGCCCGGCTTTCGCCTACGTTCAAAAGGATTCCCCCCTGTTCCGGTTGAACGCGAAAGTCGGGCGTCTTTTTGCCTCTGCAAAAAGCCAATCCGCCAGAATAGTGCGTATGCACAACTAACCTGATTCGCACAAACGGTGTGAAGGTTACGTTATGTGACACTGATGGGATCAATTGCGGCCATTCGAATTGCAGCACCCGCCAAATCACTCAAAAAAATGGCCCGCCAAGCATTGTGTTGACGGGCCACCCGATTCCCCCCGGATGTTGACTTGTACTTGCAGCGTTCGTGCCAACAGTGTTTTGAGTAGTCGTTGAATAGACTGTTGGGGCACGATCTAGGCTTTGCACGCTAGACTAGGGGCTCTCTATATTTCAGATACGGCCTTTGCTATGCGTCACCCCAACTCATTTGATGTCATCGTTATTGGCGGTGGCCATGCGGGCACAGAAGCGGCCTTGGCGGCGGCGCGCACCGGCGCTTCGACTTTGTTATTGACGCACAATGTCGAAACCATCGGGCAAATGAGCTGTAACCCGGCCATTGGCGGCATTGGTAAGGGGCATTTGGTCAAAGAAATTGATGCACTCGGCGGCGTGATGGCGCGTGCGGCCGATTTGGGCGGCATCCAATTTCGTACGCTGAACGCGAGTAAAGGCCCGGCCGTGCGCGCAACGCGCGTGCAGGCGGATCGCGTGCGTTACAAAGCCGCTGTACGTTCCTTCGTTGAAAATCAGCCGAATCTGCAAATTTTCCAACAATCGGTCGATGATTTGATCGTTGAGAACGGACGCGTGGTTGCTGCAATCACCCAAATGGGGCTGCGTTTTGATGCGCGCACCGTGGTGCTGACTGCGGGTACATTTTTGGGCGGGCTGATCCATATTGGCCTGACGAATTATTCCGGTGGCCGCGCCGGGGATCCGCCTTCGATAAAACTAAGCCATCGTTTACGCGAGCTTCCGGTGTCCGCTGCGCGCCTGAAAACAGGCACACCGCCGCGCATCGATGGCC
>JBBQBR010000212.1:0-5313 GCA_038317875.1 Lysobacterales bacterium | reverse complement strand
ATTGCAACGCTTAAGCTCACGCATTCCTGAGTTCCCGCAGATTGCGACGCCGGCATTGACATCGTGCATGCCTGCGGATGTGGCGGCATTGAAGTCCCGCCCCCCCCCCCCCCCCCCCCACATGCCTACACCAAAATAGCTTAGCTTTGTGCACTAATCTAGGTTTAGAGTGAGCGGCAACCCGGACGCCGCGTGTTAAGCTTCTGTTGTATTTTGTGAATATCTAAACGAGAAATAGTGTTTAACGACATTTGACAGCTTTCTGAAGAATCGAACTGGTTTTTTACTTCTTAGCTGCTTTTGTTGTGAAGCGAATGCCCATGATCGCTGAGGCAAATATGATAGACGGCCAATATAAATCATTGTTTGAAGCCAGCCCATTACCGACTTGGTTATGTCATCCAGCCACGCTCAAAATCATAGAGACCAATTCTGCCGCTACTAAAAAATATGGCTACAGCCGCACTGAATTTCTGGCGCAGGCGCTAAGCGATTTGCATGCTGAAGAGGATCAGGCCGAGCTGTTGACGTTTTTAAATGAATGCTGCACGTCGAACGCGGTGCATTCAACGCGCGTTTGGTTGCATCGCCATCGCAGTGGCAAGGTGATTGACGTTCAAATTACCAGTTGCGATATCCAGCTTGACGCCAGCATAGTACGTATGGTGCTAGCGCAAGACGTTTCGCAGCGCTTGCGCACCGATGCGGCAGAAAGCGCGAAAGATCGGACTTTGCGCAAGGTGTTGTTCGACATCGCCGACGGTCTCGTCGTATTGGGAGCCGATTCAAATCCATTGTTTGTCAATGCTGCGGCACGTCAAATTTTGGGGCTTCCAGAACAGTACGTGCTTGAATCAGATTCTAATATCGGACGGGATGCAGTCAGCTCAGGCACTGAATCATTAATTGGATCGGGGTATGAGCGAGTTGCACTTGATGTGTTTGGTGCGACCCACCATCTCGATCTGCGCACCAGCTTAACCACCGGCGGCGGTAAAACCGAGCGTTTGCTAATTCTGCAGGATGGTTCACAGCAACGCGAAAGTGCGCAAAAACTGCTGCTCTTGCGGCGTGCGGTTGAAGCCACTGATAACGGCGTCGTGATCGTAAATGCGATCGATCCAGAACAACCGATGATATACGTTAACCGTGGTTTTGAACTCATGACTGGCTATCGCGCGAACGAGGTCATTGGTTTGAACTGTCGTTTTCTGCAAAGGGAAGACACCCACCAAGTTGGACTCACGGGGATACGCAAAGCAATTGCTGCCGGTGCCAGTCACGTCGCAGAATTACGCAACTATCGCAAAGATGGCAGCCTGTTTTGGAGTCACCTTCGTATTTCCCCGGTTCGCGACGATGCAGGAGCTGTTTCCCACTTCATAGGCATACAAACTGATATTTCCGAGCAGAAGCGCTTAGAAGAAGAAAGCATTTTTCTTTTGACGCATGATTCAGTAACCGGTTTGCTAAAATATTCGGCATCCGAGGCGCGCATTGAAACACTTTTACAGAAGGCGCGCCACGCCGGGCACCGCTTGGTGCTGCTGTATGTCGATCTTGATCGTTTTTACAGCATCAACGACAGTATGGGTTTTGCTGCGGGCGATGCGGCGCTGAAAATGATTGCTGCGCGGCTGTGCGCGCTCGCGGGTTCTATGGATGTGTTTCGTACTTCGGCCGACGAATTTTTGGTCGTCCTGAGTGACATCGCCCACGAGGCGAATTTGTTACAGCTTGCAAGCCAGTATTGCGACTGCATTGCTGAGCCTTTAATTATTTCACCCATAGTCACCCTACATCTGACGGCATCAATTGGCGTGTCGGCGTTCCCAGAATTTGGTCAAACAGTCACTGAATTGACTCGGCAAGCTGAAATTGCCGCCAATCGCGCAAAGCGGGGTGGCCGAAATGCCGCAATAGTGTTTACTGATCAATTGCGCGCTGCGCTTGATGATCGGCTTTTACTCGGCGTGCGCCTGCGTGCGGCGCTCGCTCAGGGCGAATTCCTCTTGCATTACCAACCGCAGGTTAACGCCCAAGACGGCACCATCTCGGGTCTAGAAGCGTTGGTGCGTTGGGATAGCCCCGAGTTTGGGCTATTGCCGCCTGGGCGATTCATTCCCGTTGCAGAAGATAATGGCATGATTTTGCAGCTCGGTGCATGGGTATTGCGTAGCGCCTGCCAGCAGCTGCGCGCCTGGACAGATCAGGGCTTTAGTGGCTTTGTTGTCAGCGTCAATGTTTCAGCTGCGCAGATTCAGCGCGTTAGTTTTGTCCAAGAAGTGCGTTCGACGCTCTTGGAAACCGGCATCGTTCCGGGAATGCTTGAGTTGGAACTGACAGAAAGCGGGCTTATGGACAATGCCGAGCGCACCGTTGCGCAGATGCGGGAATTGAAAAGTCTAGGGGTACGCTTAGCCATGGATGATTTTGGCATGGGCTATTCCAGCCTGAGCTATTTGCAGCGGTTTCCGCTTGACAAACTTAAGATTGATCAGGCTTTTGTAGCCAATATTGTGCAAGACGGCAATGATGCGGTACTGGTGCGCGCAATTATTGCGATGGGACAGCAGTTGGGGATGCGGGTCGTCGCGGAAGGGGTGGAAACCGCCGCTCAATACGGCTATCTGCGCAGTAATCACTGTGATGAACTGCAGGGCTATTTTATAGCACGTCCCGTGCCACCGTCTGAAATTGCGGCACTCTTAAAAAAGCGCTTTTTAGTTGCAGGCAAAGGTAGCGAAAGTGCCGAACGGACGTTGCTGCTGCTGGACGACGAAGACAACATTCGCCGTTCATTAATTCGATTGTTGCGCCGGGATGGCTACCGCATCTTAGATGCCAGCAATGCGCGTGACGCCTTCGAATTGCTTGCTACTAACCATGTGCAAGTCATCTTGTCGGATCAGCGCATGCCAGGGATGAGTGGCACAGAATTTCTGAGTGAAGTCAAAGCAATGTATCCAGGCACGATGCGTATGGTGCTAAGTGGCTTTACTGACCTCTCCAGTATCACCGAGGCCGTTAATCGCGGCGCTATCTACAAATTTTTAATGAAACCTTGGGACGACGAGGCATTACGCGCGCAAGTGCTAGAGGCTTTTCGCCACTATGAGCGCAGTCAAGAAGCGACCATGAATCTTGGCAAAAAATAATGCATTAAATAAGTTTTGGCCTCGGT
This sequence comes from Lysobacterales bacterium, assembly GCA_038317875.1. Classification (GTDB taxonomy): domain Bacteria; phylum Pseudomonadota; class Gammaproteobacteria; order Xanthomonadales; family SZUA-5; genus JANNYA01. The sequence goes on along the minus strand of JBBQBR010000212.1, from coordinate 2,129 downwards.
TGACTATGCAATGCTTAGCTACAAGGGCTCATCGTCCAGATCCATATCTAAGTCAATGGAGCCGTCCGCAGCGCGCTTAACCTTGGTCAGCCCAGGATATAGTTGCTCAAGTTTTTGCATTTCCAGTTCTTGGCGCGACAGTTGCCCTTGTTGCACCCGCACCAAATCGGCTAATCGTTGATTTTCTAACTGCAAAGTGCGGGTTTGCAAGGCTTGGGAAATTGCCGTTCCTAATTCATAGTCATCCCAAGGCTTGCCGATAAATCGAAAAATTTGGACTCGATTGATGGCGGCTACGACCGATTGCAGGTCTGCATAGCCGCTTAACATCAGCCGCGCGATATCCGGTTGGATTTCGATGAGCTCAGATAGAAATGCAACGCCATCCATTTCAGGCATGCGAAAGTCCGATATGACTAGATCGAAGGCACACTGACGGGCACGATCCAGTGCCAACTTCGGCTGATCAAACGTTTCAATAAGCAACTTACCACCAAATCTATCCTCCGGCATGGCAATGATCGCGCGCCGCAAGCTGCGCAAAATATTAAGTTCATCGTCAACGAGCATTATCCTTGCCATCTTAACCCTCCAAATTGCTAGTAGTTGCCAGTATACCGGTCATCAAGCTGGGCTGGCGCACTGGCAAATACACTCTAAACGTGGTGCCCTTTCCTACTGTGCTCTGTACTTCGATGCGTCCATGATGTTTTTGTACGATGCCGTAGGACAATGAAAGCCCAAGGCCGGTGCCTTTGCCAATGGCTTTAGTAGTAAAAAAAGGATCAAAAATTCGCGCTAAGTTTTCCGGCGCAATGCCCTGTCCTGAATCCGCGATACTGATACAGATCTCGTTATCTATTTGCCGCGTAGCGATGGTGATAACACCACGCTCCTCAATTGCGTGGCCGGCGTTAACCAATAGATTCAAAAACACCTGATTCAATTACGAAGGCAAACAATCAATTGCTGGAATATCGCCAAATTCTTTGCGCACTTCGACTTTGTATTTGAGTTCATTCCAAACAATGTTGAGCGTGCTTTGCAGGCCGCGATGCAGATCAGATACAGCCCACTGCTCATTTTCCAGTTCGCCCGCATGCGAAAAATCACGTAAATCCATCACAATTTTCTTTACGCGCTCGATGCCCTCACGGGATTCCTCTATGAGCTGAGGCAAATCTTGTTGTAAGTATTCGTAGTCAGCGCGGGCCGTTATTTCCTCTATTGGCCCAAGTAGATGCTGGCACTCACTCGGTAGCTTTTGGCGCAGCGCTTCGTAGCCCGCCAAAAGCGCTAACAAGTCGTGTGCATAGGTTTGCAAAGTACTTAAGTTTGAGTGCACATAGCCAATTGGATTGTTTATTTCATGTGCAACACCTGCGGCTAGCTGCCCGATAGAAGCCATCTTTTCCGATTGCAAAAGTTGAGTTTGCGTTTCTTTAACGCGGGCATAGACTTGTTCCAACTCGATATGACGATCGTGCAAGTCTTGCTCTTTTGCCCATTCTCGAGTGACGTCTCGCGCATGAAAACTTAGGCCCAAAGCCCCAAGCGGGCCGCTCAGAACCTGCATTTGCAGCACCGGACAAATGGTATTCGCCCGATTCGCGGCCATTGGCACGTAAACGGTTTAAAACGCCACTTGCGAATACGGCGTCGTCCATCGTGCAGACATGGCCATCCCGCGACCAATACATGCTTTCCATAATAGCTGCGGCGGCGTTTCTGTAGAGAATTTCCCCGGCTAGGTCGCTAACCCAGATGCCATCTGCCAGCGACTCCAGCGCGTTCATGCGTAGACTTAAAGTTGCCGCCTCTTCAGCGCGTGCAGTGCTTTCGGACATCAAAGTCGTCTCCATTCTATAGTGCACTTATCTCAGATCGATTTTGACGTCAATGGAAACATAAATCAGTAGTTGCATTGAAGCACAAGTTCTTTGAAGAAACTTCCTTTCGCTTCGCAAAATTGCCCGCTTCGCAGCTTTGCTAAGCTCGCGCAATAATTCAACGAAGCCGCCTTTGCACATTGGATCAAAAGTAGCACATATTATTAGCCATTAATTTACGAGCACCCCGCTGTTGCGGGCACTCCTACATCGCCAAATTTGAAGAAGTTGCGGACATCC
>JBBQBR010000211.1:0-5328 GCA_038317875.1 Lysobacterales bacterium | reverse complement strand
TTTACCGGCCGCGTTGAGGCAAAAGAAACCATTGAAATTCGTCCGCGCGTCGGTGGCTATTTGGCGAGCGTGAATTTTGACGAGGGCAAGGCGGTTAAAAAGGGCCAGTTGCTTTTCGCGATTGATGATCGCGAATATCGTGCCGCGGTGGAAACGGCGGCGGCGAATGTCGCACGCGCACAATCGCGCAGTGAAGTGGCTGCTGGTGAAGTGGCGCGCTCGAACAAATTGCTCGTGGCACGTGCAGTCAGCCAGGAAGAATTCGCCACGCGCGAGGGCGAGCTACGTCAAGCGATCGCGGATGTGCGTTCGGCACAGGCCAGTTTGACGCAGGCTAGGCTCAATCAGGAATTTACCCGCATTGAATCGCCAATCGATGGCCGTATTGGCTTGGCCATGATGCGGCCGGGCAATTTGATTGCACCCGGCACTAGCCTGCTTGCGACGGTGGTGTCGCTCGATCCGATGTATGTGTATTTTGAAGGCGATGAGCGCACCTATTTGAAGTATCAAGATATGGCGCGCGCTGGCGAACGGCCCAGTTCGCGCGATACGCAAACTGCGGTGCGCATGGGCTTGGCGAATGAAGCGGGTTATCCGCATCAAGGTGTGCTGGATTTGGTCGATAACCAGCTCAATTCACAAACCGGTTCGATCCGATTGCGCGCGGTGTTTGACAATAAAGAAGGCGTGTTTACGCCTGGCTTATTTGCGCGCGTCCAGCTGGTCGGCAGCGGCACACGTCAGGCGATGTTGATCCACGACCAAGCGGTGCTGACCGACCAAGACCGAAAATTTGTTTATGTGGTGGGGCCCGGCAGCACGGCAATGCGTAAAGACGTCAGCTTAGGGGACTTGGTTGACGGTTTGCGCATTGTTACCAGCGGTTTGGATGCGGCTGACGTTGTGGTCGTCAACGGCATGCGCAAAATTTTCTTTCCGGGTATGCCGTTAAAAGCGAACACGGTACCGATGGAGGCACCGAATACGCCGCCGCCCCAGCCACCACCTGCAGCCAGTGCCGCAGCTGAAAAGCAGGGCTAAAAATGAAAAATGGATTCTCGACCGTATTTATTGAGCGGCCCATTTTGGCCGCAGTGCTCTCTATTCTGATCTTTGTTGCCGGCTTGATTGCGATTCCCAATCTTGCCGTTAGTGAATACCCGGAAGTTTCACCGCCGACGATTCAAGTGACGGCCATTTATCCAGGTGCAAACCCCAAAATTATTGCTGACACCGTCGCCGCGCCGCTCGAAGAAGCGATCAACGGTGCAGAGAATATGATTTATATGAAATCCGCTGCCTCCAGCGATGGCACGCTGTCGCTAACGGTTACTTTCAAATTGGGTGCGGATATCGATATTGCCGCGATGCAGGTGCAAAACCGCGTGGCGCAAGCGCTGCCGCGATTGCCCGAGGCGGTGCGCCAACTCGGCGTGACGACTGCGAAGTCTTCCCCAAACATCACGATGGTGGTGCATTTAACGTCGCCGAAGGAAACGCACGACGGGTTGTATCTATCGAACTTTGCCACGCTGCGCGTACGCGATGAATTGGCGCGACTGAGCGGCGTCGGTAGTGCCCAGGTTTTTGGTGCCGGGAACTATGCGATGCGCGTCTGGATTGACCCAGATAGAGCGGCGGCGCGAAGTTTAACTGCGCTCGATGTCGTAGCCGCGATTCGAGAACAAAATATCCAGGTTTCGGCGGGTGCATTGAATGCCTCGCCACAGCCGAAAGGCGCCAGTGTGCAGCTGCTGGTCAATGCGCAAGGACGTTTGGAGACGCCTGAGCAATTTGGTGGCGTGGTGTTGCAAACCAGCGCAGACGGCGCGATTACGCGTTTGCGCGACGTGGCACGCATAGAATTAGGTGCAAGCACTTACGCATTTAATTCGCTACTGAACAATAAGCAGGCCGCAGCCGTGGTGATTTTTGAAGCGCCCGGTGCCAACTCGATCGCACTTTCCGATGCAGTGCGCGCAAAAATGGCGGAATTAGCGCCCGGTTTTCCTGAGGGCGTCAGCTATGACATTGTTTATGACCCGACCGTGTTCGTGCGCAAATCGGTGGAATCAGTGATCTCCACGCTTTTAGAAGCGGTGGCGCTGGTGGTATTGGTGGTGGTGCTGTTTTTACAAACCTGGCGCGCCTCGATTATTCCGCTTTTAGCGGTGCCGGTTTCTATTGTAGGTACTTTTGCCGCACTTTGGCTGCTCGGCTATTCGATAAATGTGCTGACATTATTCGGCTTGGTGCTGGCGATTGGTATTGTGGTCGACGACGCGATTGTGGTGGTTGAAAACGTCGAACGGCACATTGAAGAAGGAATGGCACCGAAGCAAGCCGCGTTCAAAGCCATGCGTGAAGTCACCGCGCCGATCATTGCGATTTCATTGGTTTTGATCGCGGTATTTGTGCCAATTGCCTTTATTGACGGCGTAACGGGTCAGTTTTATCGCCAATTTGCTGTCACGATTGCGATCTCGGTCATTATTTCGGCGTTTAATTCGCTGACGCTGTCCCCGGCGTTGGCGGCGGCATTGTTGCAGCCGCGCGGCGCAAAAAAGGACATCTTAGCGCGTGCAATTGATCGGGTATTCGGTGGTTTCTTTGGCTGGTTCAACCGGGTATTCAAACGCGGCAGTCACCGCTATTCCGATGGCATTGGCGGCACGATTCGGCGCGCACCAAGGCTGTTGATTGTTTACGGCGTTTTGGCGGTGTTTGCGGTTTTAAGCTTTCGCTTAGTGCCCGCAGGTTTTATTCCCACCCAAGATAAGCAATATCTTTTTGCCGGCGTGCAGTTGCCTGAAGGCGCGACACTGGAGCGCACGGAAGCGGCAATGCAGCGTATGGGTGAAATCGCACTGGCAACGCCGGGCGTGGCAGACGTGGTGCAGTTTCCGGGCCTAAACGCGGTGCATTTCGTCAGCACGCCCAACGTCGGCGTGATGTTTGTCGGCTTGAAAGATGCCGCCGACTTGCCTAAACCTGCATCGGCGCTTGCGACTGATTTATCGATTGCATTCAGCGCCATCCCAGACGGTTTAGCCTTCGCTTTTATGCCACCGCCGGTTTCTGGCTATGGCAATGCAGCCGGGGTGGAGATGTATGTGCAAGATCGCGCGCGCATCGGCTATGGCGAGCTCAATAATCAAGCGCAAGCCATCGCTGGCTTGATGGGTATGCAGGAAGGTTTCGCGCCTGGCTCGGTGATTACGACCTTCCAATCGAACGTGCCGCAAATGGATGCCCAGGTGGATCGCGACAAGGTCAAATTATCAGGGCTGCGTTTGACCGATGTGTTCGATACCTTGCAAATTTATTTGGGCTCGGCTTACGTAAACGATATGAATATGCTGGGTAAAACCTACGCCGTTTATGCCCAAGCTGACGCGCAATTTCGAGATCAAGCAAGCGATGTGGCGCGCATGAAAGTACGTGCCGCCAGTGGTGAAATGGTGCCGCTGGGCAATGTGGTGCAGCTTTTGCCGACCTTTGGCCCGGATCCGGTCATTCGCTATAACGGCTATCCAGCCGCCGACGTGCAGGGCGGGCCGGTATCCCCCGATATCAGCGCCGCGCAAACGGTGTTGATTGCCGAAAAAACAGCGGCGCAAGTGCTGCCGCAGGGCATGAACATCGAGTTCACCGGCTTAACCTATCAACAAATTAATCAAGGCAATGCCAGTTTGCTGGTATTCCCGCTGTGCGTGCTGTTGGTCTATCTGGTGCTGGCGGCGCTGTATGAAAGTTGGCTGCTGCCATTGAGCGTGATTTTAATTGTGCCCATGTGTTTGCTGTCCGCAGTCGGCGGCATTTGGTTACTCAACACGGTTAAAGGACTTTATTTTGGCCTCTCAATTGGTGCCGGCTGGATTCCACCGCCACCGATATCAGCGCCGCCTACGTTTATTGACCTCAATGTCTTCACTCAGATTGGTTTGATTGTGCTGATGGGATTAGCCTGCAAGAACGCGATCCTAATCGTCGAATTTGCGCGTGAACTTGAGTACCGAGGCATGAAAATTGCGCAAGCGGCCCAGGAAGCCTGTCGATTGCGTTTACGGCCGATCTTAATGACCAGCTTTGCCTTCATCATGGGCGTTACGCCATTGATGTTGGCCAGCGGTGCAGGTGCCGAGGTGCGTCAAGTGATGGGGTTTACCGTTTTTGCGGGTATGTTAGGCGTGACGGTGTTTGGCCTGTTTTTCACCCCAGTCTTTTATGTTTTCATTCGTCAAGTATTGCAGGGCGGCGCGCCATTGCCGAACCATGATGCGGACGCGAGTGATTCAGATGCGAACGACTTGGGCGCGAATGGTTCGGGGGTGCATCATGCATAAGTTGACGAATTTGCCTTTCCTCCAAATTAGCTTCGCAATTTTGGCGGCACTGAGCATGGCCGGCTGCACAGTTGGGCCAAAATATGCGCAGCCAAATATTGACGTGCCGAAGGCCTTCGATCAATCGAGTGCTCGGTCAGCAGCAAACCCGGTCAGCACGCAAACCTTTCAGGCCTTTGGTTCCACAGTTTTGGATGGTTTTATTGCACGCGCGCTGGCGGAAAATACGTCTATTTTGCAGGCGGCGGCGCGTTTGAACGAAGCGCGCGCGTACCGTGGGCTAACAAAGTACAGCTTGTTTCCAACCGTCACCGCAGCCGCAGGCAAAGAGCGCAGCAAAGTATCGAATGCAGACCCGCAAGCGCAGCCGGGCTTAGCCATTTCGGAGCGTAAGGACATCGGCTTGGATGTGGCTTGGGAAATTGACTTATTTGGCAGCTTGCGCAACCAAAGTGCGGCGGTGATTTTACGCATGCAGGCGGCGGATGCGGCGTTAGCAGATATGCGGCGTTTGATAGTCGCTGAAGTTGCGCAGACTTTCTTCGCCGCCTTGGGCGCGCGCGAACGCTTGGCGGTCACGGAGCGGAATTTGGCTAACTTGCAAGAAAGCGAGCGGATCACCAATGTGTTGTTCGAGGCCGGGCGCGGTACTGAGCTTGATTTGGCGCGGGCAAAGTCCTTGCGTTTTAGTGTCGCCTCAAACTTAGCGCTGCAGCGCGCCGAGCTGGTGCGCCAGGAACTGCGTTTGGCAACGCTGACTTCGACGCCATTAGCCGAGGTGCGCGCGCAGCTGCTCAAGCAAGCGGAAATCCCTGATTTGCCGAAATTAGAAGCAGTCGGCACCGTGCAGCAATGGTTTAAACGTCGGCCGGACGTGGCGGCTGCCGAATTGACGCTGCGCGCGCAAACACGTGATGTCGGTGCGCAAGTGGCGGAGTATTTCCCGAAGCTCAATCTGTTGGGCAGCTTTGGTTCCGTC
>JBBQBR010000210.1:0-5339 GCA_038317875.1 Lysobacterales bacterium | reverse complement strand
TACCGCAGCGGGTGCAGCAAACGCCCCCGTGGCTAAAATTAGCAGCGCTGCAGCAGCGCTACCTTTTAAAACATTCTTCATTTTCCTCTCCATATTAATTTTATTTCCTAAGGCTTTAAGCTTCTCACACAACGTTTTACGACCGAACCACAACAAAATGAATTATTAAAAAGAATTTCAAAACCCACGAACTGCTTGCTAGCGCTTACTTCTATGTAGCAACACCAGCAGCGTTGAACGCGCGTCCTTCGGCAATAACGCGTAGTTCAGCGCCACGCGGATCGCGCCAGCCGCAGTAACTGGATCAATGCGAATGGCTAGGCCCGCTGCTTGCTCAACTAATGCGGGGTTTGGCGATTGCAGCCAACGCGAAAGGTCCGCTACCTTAACGACACTACTCACTTGGACTTGGCGGGTAAAATGATTGAGCGCGGCAAATACCAGCTCGTCCTGGGAGTCAATCCAAGGCAGTTGGCCGGTTGGCGCGCTTTGCAATACTTGCTTCGCTAGCTGGTCAAGCGCTGACGTATCTACACTGATGTTTCCGGAACTTGCGGCTGAAAGTACGCGAGCCCTAGTGATACCGCGCAAATCAGCCCGCCCAATTAGCGCAATTAGCTTTGCAGTGTCGGCTGGCGATAGTGCTGCTAGGCGTGGCTCGCTATAAATAATTTCAGCGGTGGACAAATCCACCAATTGGACATCGTCAGAGTTCAAGTCATTTACGACAGCGGCTAAATAATTTGCGCTGCGCTCAAAATCAAGGTGCGCTGGGTCAAATAGAGCAGTGCTTTTTTCGCTTGTCAAAAAAATAGGTGGCGATGCACCTTCGACGTCGAATAATCGCCAAACTTCAAGTGGAATAATTCGCCCCGGCTTTTTTGGGTCAACCATGCGGTCTAAAACAACCAGCGTGTAATCAGTGTCTGGTGCCAACCTGGACAAAATATCGGCGCTTGCCGCAATTGTCGCCTTGCCTAACGCAGCCTCACCCGCGATGACACGGGTCACCTGAAATTCAAACTGGCCCTTCGCTGCGTCAGCCGTCACCAAATGCCCGATAACGCTGGAAACGTCATCGCGCCGGACGGCTTCCAAGGGCGGCTTAACTCTAGGTGCGGCATTTGCCAATGTGCAAAAACCAAAACAGAATAACGCTGTTAAAACTAGGGCGTGAAAAAATGCTCGCGTACAAAAAATGCGCATGGTGTGAGTCCTAAAATGAGACGTCGGCTTCGCAATTTGCCTGTCAATAGCAGTTGCAACGCAGGGAAAATCTTTTGCGAGTGGCTTAGTAAAAAGACTACACGTGGTCTAAGCCTTGAGTCGCATCCTACGCCCGAGACGATGCACAAGCCAATCAATAATAGGTGCCCAATAGTCAGATCTTGTAATGCTTGTTTACCAAGCGACTGGCATCCGCTGCCAGCTGCGAAACGTCATTGGGAAAGAGTTTGAAATTTCACTAATTAATTACTCCCCCCGTTCTTCGCCTCACGGCTTCTTCATCACTGCCGTGTACGCAGGCCCGTTGCGCAACGCGTATCTCGTCAATGACTATGGCATAGCTGTGGCGGCCCGTACCGCCAAGGCAGGATGGGCCATTCGATATTGCGTGGTCGTTCGGCAGCTTTTTACTGCCATTGGCCGTGCTTGAGCTGTATTTTCGCGCCCAAGCGCACAGCAGCCCGCGCTTAAAAATGGCGACAGCGTTGGTGATTGTGGTGTTAACCGGGCTGACGGCCCTGGGTATTTTCGGTGCCTACAATATGATGTAGGCACCACGTATTGCGGCATCCTTTTATTAGGCGCGCAGATTCACGCCGCGTCGCTGCGCCGCTTGATCTTGGCCACATCTGAGCGGGCGCTTTCGACGCGCTTTAGGTAGTCGCCACTTAAGCCGGTGACATAGGTGCCGTCGAAACACGAGGTATCAAAGTGCTTCAAGCTGGGATTGCCTTCCTGCACGGCGGCAATCAGGTCGGGCAAGTCTTGATAAATCAGCCAATCGCAGCCCAGCAGTGTTTCTATTTCCGCCTCAGTGCGTCCGTGTGCGACCAGTTCTTTCGCTAACGGCATATCGATCCCGTAAACGTTGGGAAAACGTACGGGTGGTGCTGCAGAGGCGAAGAAAACCTTATTCGCGCCGGCTTCGCGCGCCATTTGGATGATTTGGCGGCTGGTGGTGCCGCGTACGATCGAATCGTCCACCAAAAGTACATTGCGATTACGAAATTCCAGCTCGATGGCATTGAGTTTGCGCCGCACGCTGCGTACGCGCTCGGCTTGGCCGGGCATGATGAAGGTGCGTCCGACATAGCGGTTTTTGACGAAGCCTTCGCGGTAATCCACGCCCAATGTTTGCGCCAGCGTCAATGCCGCCGTGCGGCTGGTATCGGGAATGGGAATTACTTTGTCAATGCCGTGATCTGCGCGCAAGCGCTTGATTTTGCGCGCTAAACGCTCGCCCATGCGCGCACGGGCTTTATAGACTGACACGTCTTCAATCAAGGAATCTGGCCGCGCCAAATAAACATATTCAAAAATACACGGCGCATGCATCTTCACTTCTGCGGTTTGCTGACGCTTTAGCTCACGATTTTCGCTAATCAAAACCGCCTCGCCGGGGCCAACGTCATTAATTAGCTTAAAGCCGAGCACATCTAACGCCACGGTTTCACTGGCAATGGCATATTCAATGCCGCTGACACCCAAGCGCTGCCCAATGACCAGTGGACGGATGCCGTTGGGGTCACGAAACGCGACTAAGCCAAAACCTAGCACATGGGCAACGACCGCATAACCACCGACGCAGCGGCGATGCACGCCCGCAATCGCGCGAAAAATCAGCTCGGCACCCAGTGCGGCACTGCGGTTGGCTTCAAGCTCGTGCGCGAAAATATTGAGCAGCACTTCTGAGTCGCTTTCAGTATTTAAGTGCCGCCGATCGGCGGCGTATAGCTCGCGTTTGAGCTCAGGCGCATTGGTCAGATTGCCGTTGTGCGCAAGCGTAATGCCGAATGGGGAATTCACATAAAAAGGCTGCGCTTCTGCGACATTTTCCGAACCCGCCGTTGGATACCGACAGTGGCCGATGCCAATTGCACCTTTGAGCAAATTAACCGATTCACCGATAAACACATCGCGCACCAGCCCCGTGCCTTTGACGAGGTTGATCTTGAGCCCATCAACCGTAGCAATGCCGGCCGCATCCTGCCCACGGTGCTGCAAAACCGTCAACGCGTCGTAAATCGATGCCGCAACGTCGGTAATTCCCGCAATGCCAATCAATCCACACATTTTAATTTGCCTTTGAGGTTTAGTTTTTCGGCCGCGTAACGGCAGGTGAGGTTTAGTTTTTCGGCCGCGTAACGGCAGGTTTGGGTGGGTTTGTAAATTCTGTCGTGCTGAGCGGCAACGCATCGTGCGGAATTGACGATTTAGCAGCTTCTGCCGCTTTAGTCGTTTCAGCCGCTTTGGCAAGCGAAGGGTAATTCAAAAAACGGTGTACGCTTTCCGGCAAATATTGGCTTAAACCCCGCACCGCTGTTTGCGCTGGGGGTAGCAACACCGACTCTTGCCAAATAGGCTGCTTGGGTATGGCGGTAAACCCGGCAAAAATAACTGCCGAAAAAACGATCAGCAAGCCACGCGTGAAACCGAACATCGCACCTAACCAACGGTCCGTGCCGCTCAGGCCCGTCTTTGAAATAACGCGACGAATCACCCAGGTCAGCATGCCGCCCAAAACCAGTACGAGCAGAAAAATGCCGATATAAGCGGTGCCTAAGCGCACCGCCGGTTGTTCAATGCCAGTCAAAAAACTGCCCGCGAATGCGCCGCTGGTGGTGGCGGAAATCCAAAGTGCTAACGCCCAAACCGCGAGCGACATCACCTCGGAAACCAAACCGCGCAGCAGGGATGCCAACATCGAAATGCCGAGAATCGCCAGGATCAAGTAGTCCGCAGCGTTCATTGCTGTTTTTTGTGCTTATGGGTAAGGAACGACAATGCCGTCAAAACCGAGCTTGGCTTTGATGTCGGCCTTCATTTTGTCGGCATCCGGGCGTTTGATTATTGGCCCGACTCGCACCCGCAATGTGCTGCCGCTGGGCGTGATCACACGCTCTGAGAAAGCTGCGAAACCTTTAGCCTTGAGCTGCGCGATCAGTTCGTCCGCTTTTCCCTTATCACCATAAACGCCAATCTGCACGGCAAAACCCTGCAATGCGGATGCGACCGCTGTCGCAGGCGCGGTCTGATTCGCAATTTCGCCCTGCATAACGCTGGCGTTCAAGCCATCAATTGAGGTGGTTGCGGCTAGTCGCGCGGCCTCGGCAGCGCCCCGGCTTGGGTAATTACGTGAAACTACGCGAAACAGGGATTTACTGCCGACCACGACCGGCTCAACCGAGGCCTTCACTTTTACGGCGGCCAGCTGGGTAATCAGCCTTTCTGCATTTTCTAGTGCGCCGTAACTGCCAAAGTTGACGCCAAAACGACCGCCGGTCGCTGGTGGCGCTAATGCAGCAACGGGCTTCGTTGCCGCGGGTGGCTTCACAGCCGGGGGTGGCGCAGCGACTACAGGTGCAGCAATCACAGGCGCAGACGGAGTCGCTATCGAGGTCGGAATTGGCGCATCACGTTGAATCATGCCTTCTGAGCTTTGTGGTGTCATTCGCGGGTCAGTTTCCGATGCCAGTCGTGCCACGGTAGGGTTGGCACGCGAGGTGTCAACGTTGGCGACCGGATCCGGTGCAGTCGCGTCAATTTCTACCATTGGGGCCTGATCGTTGATCGGCAAAGTGCGCGTTTGCAGGCCGTCAACGTCGGATCCTACGGCTGGGATATCGAGCGAAATTTCTTCATTGGGCGCGGGCGTTTGACTAGTGTTTTTATCCAGCACCATAGGCAAAAAAATCACCGCCAAACCAATTAAAACGGCGGCACCAATCAAACGAGTACGAAGTTGGGAATCCATTAAAACGGCTCAAGTCATTACACGGTTCGCGAGTATAGATTTTGTCAGCTGAATAAGTCTCGTGAAAGCGGGATGCCAAATAAGCTGGGAGTGTGTGGCTAAGGCTTACCTTGGCAGAGCCTCCAACATCTGTCGATCTTCCAACGTATGCGAATTCGTTGGCCCGTAAAGCTCGATATCGCGCGCGAGGGTGCGTAGCGCTTCCATCAATGGCGGATGCAATCGGCTATGTATTGTGCGGGTGCGATTCAAACTGATGTTTGGTAAGCTAATTACCTAACTCCTTGAAATTGGCCATCGACAATGTCAAACAAAGCGCTTAGCGACGCTGATTTAGTGCGTAAATTGAGCACGCATC
>JBBQBR010000209.1:0-5359 GCA_038317875.1 Lysobacterales bacterium | reverse complement strand
TTTTTTGCCGGAAGCGGGTTAGTCGCAGAAGGCTTGAGAGGCTATTTTCACCCGGCATGGGCAAATGATATTTGCGCGAAAAAAGCCGTTGTATATGAAGCCAATCATGGTCGTGAAAGCTTTCAACTGCGTTCAATCACGGACGTGTCAGGTTGCTTGCTTCCCAAGGCGGCTTTATCATGGGCTTCTTTTCCATGCCAAGACTTATCACTAGCTGGCTTAGCAGGCGGGATCAATGCTGCAAGAAGCGGGTTGGTTTGGGAATGGCTAAGGGTAATTGATGAGTTGGAATCGCGGCCGCCGGTGCTAGTCGCGGAAAATGTGTTGGGATTGGTGTCAAGTGCAGGAGGCAGCAATTATAAAGCGCTACATGAAGCGCTCGTAGCGCGTGGTTATTTTGTTGGGGCCATGATGATTGATGCTGAACGATTTGTCCCACAATCACGACCACGCGTCTTTGTCGTCGCAGCGCTTGCAGGGTTTACTCTACCGCATTCAGTCGTAGGCGTTGGGCGAAATTGGCTGCATCCAGACGCCGTATGCAAAGCAGCAGCAGGGCTTGAGCGCTGGGTTTGGTGGGCAATGCCTGAGCCGCCAAAGCGCCAACAACACTTATCAGACATACTAGAATGGGACGCAGCATTCGCGAATGCCGCAATTGACGCCAGAAATATTGGCTTGATTGCGCCTAGACACAAAAAATATTTAGATCTATTGCCTTCAAAAAAGGCATTTGCAGCACCGGGATATAAACGCACCAGAAATGGTCATCAGGTGTTAGAACTTCGCTTCGACAATCTGTCTGGATGTTTAAGAACACCGCGCGGCGGCAGCAGTCGTCAAGTGATTGTTATTAAGAAAAATGACGAAATTAAAAGCCGCCTGCTGACGGTTCGAGAAGCTGCGCGCCTTATGGGCGCACCAGAAAATTACCAAATTCCCGGCAGTTACAACGACGGCTATATGGCAATGGGGGATGCGGTTGCAGTGCCCGTTGTAAGGTGGCTTGCCGAACATTTGCTTACGCCATTGGTACGCGCGTATGAACACCGCTGAGCTGTTTCAAAGGCTCTATGCTTTTCAAGCCGAGCGCAAAATCGGTAGCAAAGGAACATTATCCGTGGTTGTATACCTAAGTCGTTTCGCACGGGAAAACGGGTTGCCACTACAGATAGAACAACTGATAACCGAGGGAACCGGGCAAGTGCATGGCCTGGGGCGCGCTTCAGTGCAGCGGGTGTTGAGAGATTATGGTATTAAAACAATTCTTGCCGAAGAAGGCGGGCGTACGAGTCGAGGAAGTCTGGGCACGATGCGATTTTATGTCGCATTTCTAAATGATTTGTTCCGAGATGGGTTAGGTGAGCCCGAAAAAATTGAAGCTTGGTGGATAGATCGCGTGAAAGAGCACTTTTGTGCAAAACCTTTTCGTTTGCGTTTTGACCCGGCAAAGGGCTTTCAAGCGATTATTCAAGATTTACTAGCGCAAGCAAAAAAGCGTCAACAAGAGCAAAGCGGAACGATGGTTCAAGGTGCAATGTTGCAGCATCTGGTAGGAGCTAAACTTGAGCTGGCTGTTCCCGAGATCGCAATTGGCCACAACGGTTTTTCGGTTAGCGATGCTGTAAGCAATCGATCAGGCGACTTCGTGATTTACGATAGCGTTATCCACATCACTACTTCGCCCGGTGAGGCAGTGATCCGAAAGTGCAAAGATAATATTGACGCAGGTGCCAAACCGATAATTTTGACGTTGGCAGAAGGCGTGACCGTTGCTAAGGGTCTCGCGAGCAACGCGGGGCTTGCCGGACGCATTGACATCATGGACGCTGAGCAATTTCTGACCGGCAATTTGCATGAACTTAGTCTGTTTAGAAGCACAGCGAGACGCCCCACGTTAGAGCGTCTCGTTGAAGCCTATAACCGAATTGTCCAAGAAAACGAGACTGATCCTAGTTTACGGATTGAAATTGGCTGACTTGGTGCACGGTAAAACCCTAATCAAGCCAAATACGTATACCCCACTAAGCCCGATTCCAGCGCTTCCGAAATTCGCTTCGCTTCATCGCTCGGCAAACCTGCGGCGGAAATTTTGGCGCGATACGCGCGGCGCAATTCCTGTGCGTCGTAGCCGACATAGGCAAGCAGCGCTTGCGTGGTGTCGCCTTCGCGCGCGCCTTCTAGGCGATAGCCGTCGGCGGCATTGCTGTCTAAACGCACGTTGACGCTGTCGGTATCGCCGAACAAATTGTGCATATCGCCCAGGGTTTCTTGGTAGGCGCCCACCATAAATAGGCCTAAATAGTAGGGCTCGCCATTAAGCTCGTGCACGGGCATCGTGGCGGCAATGGACTCGCTGTTGACGTAGTGATCGATGCGCCCATCTGAATCACAGGTCAAATCTTCCAATACGCCACGCCGGGTTGGGCGCTCGTTTAAGCGGGCAATGGGCACGATCGGGAACACTTGCTCTAGCGCCCAAACGTCCGGCACGGATTGAAACACCGAAAAATTGCTGAAGTATTTGTCGCTCAGTTTATCGTTGAGCTCCTCACTTAATTCTCTCTCGGTCTTGCTGCGTTCGTGGCCAATGTTTATGTCAAGCGTGGCGCGCAATTTTTGTATGATGGCGTAATACAGCTCGTCCAGCGTGGCGCGCTCTTGCAGGCTCAGTTGCCCAAGCGCAAACAAACTGTGGCCCTCGGATTGGTGATACTGCGCTTCTTGAAATGCTTCTGCGGGTGGACGCGTCTGCAGCGAATCAAACAAGGCCTTTAAGTGCTTGAGTGTCGCAGGCGCAGCGCTGACGTCTACCTCTGCGTTGCCAGCGCTGGATTGTTCGACAGCGGTCACATCTGCCACCAATACCGCGTGATGCGCGGTCATCGCACGGCCGGCTTCGGTCAAAATACGGGGGTGCGCCAGGCCATTTGCCTCACAGACTTCGAAAACCGCTTCGACGATACTGGCGGCATATTGCGGCAAGCCATAATTCATCGAACAAAAACTGCGCGAGCGGGTGCCTTCATAGTCCACCGCCAAACCGCCGCCCGTGTCGATATGGGAAATTGGGTGCCCAAGCTTGTGCAGTTCGACGAAATAACGCACCGCTTCGCGCATGCCACCGGCGATATCGCGCACGTTGGAAATTTGCGAACCCATATGAAAGTGCAGCAATTGCAGGCAATCGGCTAGGCCAGCGGCTTTCAAATCAGCAGAAAGCTGCAGCAGTTGTGAAGGCATTAACCCAAACTTCGCCTTATCGCCGCCGGTATTTTGCCACTTTCCTGCGCCTAAACTGGCGAGCCGCATGCGCACGCCCAGCAGGGGGCGCACGCCTAAAAGTTTTGACTCTTCAATGACATAGTCGAGCTCATTAGCCTTTTCAATGACGATAAAAACGCGAATGCCTAATTTGATACCAATCAGGGCCAAGCGTATATATTCGCGATCTTTATAGCCGTTGCAAATCACGGTAGAGCCAGCGCCGGGCGCTAAGGCCAAGACTGCCATCAATTCCGGCTTAGATCCGGCTTCCAAGCCGAAGCCGTCACCGGCGTGGCGAACCAATTCGCTGACGACGCTTTGCTGTTGATTGACTTTGATCGGAAAAATAGCGGTATAGCCACCCGTAAAATTGCGCTCTGCCTGGGCTTTTGCAAATGCGTGCTGCAATCGCGCCAATTTGTCGCCCAAAATATCGCAAAATCGTACCAAAATCGGGCTTCGTAAGCCCTGTGCTTGGGCTTTTGCGATGACTTCTGGCAAGGCAATCTCTGCACCTAGCTTACCTTTCGGGCGTACGATCAACTGCCCAGCATCATTGATGTCGAAATAGTCTTCCGACCAATACGGCACGCTGTAGGTTTGTCGTGCGGCGGCTATCGACCAGGGCTTTGTGGGCAACTGCGCTTGATTCAAATGAAATTCACCGGAGACAGCAGCCTGTGGAAGAGCAGTTTGTGGAAGATCAGATCCTAGAAGATCAGACCCCGGAAGATCGGTCATTGATTGGGTCACAGTCTTTGAATGGTTCACAGCTTAAGCCTTTACAAATAAAGTCAGTCCAGAGTGTAAGCGTAGGTTGCTGCTTTGGAATCCCCCAGCGATAATCGCGCCCTATTTAGGCGCAATATGATTTATCTTGTGCACCAGCAAACTCAAAGACTTAGGA
Source organism: Lysobacterales bacterium (assembly GCA_038317875.1). Taxonomy (GTDB): domain Bacteria; phylum Pseudomonadota; class Gammaproteobacteria; order Xanthomonadales; family SZUA-5; genus JANNYA01. The sequence goes on along the minus strand of JBBQBR010000209.1, from coordinate 1,185 downwards.
GCAATACCAAATGACCAAGACCGATGCCGTCTTTTTAAAGCACTTCTCGCAAATCATTGGGTTTTTGGTCGCGATTACCGTGTGCATCATAATTTATACCGCCATCGTGCACTACCGTTTCTACGATGACCCAAAAAGCGGCCCAGGGGCCGTGCGCGCCGAGGCGAATCTAGCCGCGTCTAGCGCGCGAATAACGCCTGTAGGTGGGGTATTTGCGGGTGCAAACGGACTTGCCGCGCAAGCCGCTGCTGAAAAAGCCGCTGCTGCTGCTGCCGCATTGCTGGTCGCTTATGACGGCACCCTGGACGGCTCGGTGATTTACGAAAAGCTCTGTGCCAGCTGCCATACCAATGGCGCAGGTGGCTCGCCTATGATGCTGCAATCGGTTTGGGCTCCACGCATCGCTCAGGGCGAAGCGATCCTGGTTAAGCATGCGATTGAAGGCTACAAAGGCGCTGCCGGAATCATGCCAGCGCGCGGCGGTAATCCGTCCTTGAATGATGCGCAGGTTGAAGCGACGGTTAAATGGATGATTACCCAGCTCAAGTAAACGTTTTAAACCATGCGCCATGAGCGCTAATTTATCGATGCCGCCGAAGCCGTATTTGGGCGGCATTTTTGTCCGTTATAATCCTCACCATTTTCACTTTACTCCGTGGTGCCGGTTTAGCGAACTTTCTTCATCAAACACTAGGTGCGGCGCTTTTTTTGAATTTCGCTGCGACACCGACTACAGCGATCAGGGCTTTACATGAATCATCCATTTTTTAACTCGCGCAGCCTGCTGATTATCGCCGCCTTGATGCCCCTGCTTGCCTGTTCCGATCACGTTGAACCTGTGGTTACCGCGCCAGTGCTTGCCGCTAAACCCGCAATACCGTTAACCGGCTGCGGTGCAATCGCTACGCGCATCAGTGAAATTCAGGGTAATGACGCGCAGAGCGGTTTGCTTGGGCGGGTGGTGACGGTGCAGGCAGTTGTAACATTTGCACCGATTAGCGGTTTGGGTGGGTTATTTGTGCAAGAGGAGCGTGAAGATCGTGATGGCGACCCGAGCACCAGCGAAGGTCTATTTTTGACCACGAACGCGGTTAAAACGGCAAAAGTTGGGGATATCATCCGCGCCACTGGAACGGTGGCGGAATTGGGTGACGCTGCGATGACCGGGGTTGGCAAAACCTTGAC
>JBBQBR010000208.1:0-5375 GCA_038317875.1 Lysobacterales bacterium | reverse complement strand
GCAAACCATCTAGATGCGTCATAACGGAAGAAAGTTGCTCGGTATTGGCGCTTTTCAACCGCAACTGTGCCGACGAATTTGACTCTTGCTCTAACAGCGCGCGAATGGCTAACAAGTCCGCCTCCATGCGCGCGGATCTTGCTTCTAGCGCATTCAATCTTGCGGTTACATTGGGAAGCTCAGCCGCGCCGGATTTAGTAGTTTGCAATAACGCTAAAACTATTCCCGCCATGAGCGAACTTCGTTTGGGGTATTTCACAGGCTAACCTCAATAGATAGGGATTTACTCAACATGCCAGCACCTTCTAAAACCAAAACGTAGCTACCAAACGGAACGCCACGCGCAACTGCAATATTCAATTCGAGCGTTGACTTGCCATCATGATGAATGGCGCCTATTCGAAAGCGAGTATCTATGGCCCCGCCCAAGACAACACTGGCAGCGTCAACCCGATCCACACCTACACCATCAATACGCAGCGTCGCGGTGCGCCCCGCCTTCAGTGCGCGCGGCCCATAACGGCTAATTACTAGCTTTATCGGTTCTGGTGCGTTGTTGGTGCTCGGCGTAGGTATCGGTGCGTCAGCAACGGGCAGGCTCGGTGGCTCGTCTGGCTCAACAGGGCGTGCGGGCTCTAAATCGGGCGCTTGAGAAGGTGTTTCACTTGGCAATATAGGAACCGGTGCCGGTTTAGGCTGAACTGATATTTCTTGCTTGGCGGGTAATTTTACCGGAGGTTTTATAACGGGCGCCTCGACCAGTGGTGGTGTAGCGGATGTCGAGGTTGTTTCCACAGGATCGCTTGCACCACTTTTTTCGTCGGTAGTTGGCGCTGCTTCGCCATTCTTGGGCAAAACCTCTGTTGCAATGCTGGGTTCAACCGGGACTACGGCGGGCAGGGCTGCATCGTTATTTTGGGACCTAGACTCAGTCTCAGACGTTGCCAAACCGACTTGCTCCTTGCGCGGGCTCGGCATGGATACCTGCGAACTTGGTCGATCCCATAAAAATACTACGACCAACGCACTCGTAATCACGGTTATCGCAACGATTGATAATATCGCCTTTAATCGTTTTTTCTTTGGTGACTGGGCTAGGATTTGCGCACTTGAGGTTTGTGAGTAAAGTTTGGCCTGTCTCGTTTGATCGGGCGCAACGCGAATAATTTGCGCTTGGGAATCACAGTTGATTAGGCATTTTTGCAGTTGCTCTACGATTGTCGCCGCGCTTACTGGGCGATTTTCGGGCTTTTTCGACATACAGGCGGCAATGAAATCCAGTACTGGCGCAGGCACATTTTTTACGCGTTCGTTTAATGGCACAGGTGTAACTTGAACTATGCGTGCGACAGTCGCTTCGATGGTGTCTGCGCGAAACGGATTTTCGCCTGTCAATAAAACGTAATAGAGCAATCCTAATGCGTAAATATCCCCCGCTATCGAGTGCTGTAAACCGCATATCACTTCAGGCGCAGCAAACTCAGGTGTGCCAACGAAATAGCCGAGCGCGGTTATCTGCAGCGAACCGGTTTGCGCGATGCCAAAATCAAGCAGTTTGCAACGCCCATCATCAAGTACACGGACGTTGTCGGGTTTTAAATCCCGGTGCAATACTCCCGCTTTGTGTGCCGTATCAATAGCTTGCGCGATATCCAACATCACCTGCAAATACTCGCGCAGTGTATGGGGCGCTTTCATCCAAACGCTAAGATCGACGCCACTCAGCAGTTCTAACACTAAAAATGGTGTGTCACCGTCTACACCATATTCCAGCAACGTGATGATGTTCGGGTGATTTAACCGCCCCATCGCTTGGGCTTCGCGCACAAAGCGTGTTCGCGCCTCACTGTCGGCGCTCAAGGTTACCTGTTTGATCGCTACCTGGCGCCCAATATCTGGATCTAACGCTAGATACACCCGCCCCATGCCGCCACTACCGAGCAAACTGAGCACTTCATATTTGCCGATGTGACTGGGAACAACTAACGCATTCAAGTACCAGCTCCAAATTGAAATTTAGCCGAATATTCGCCCACTAATATCAGCGAAGCATACTTCTAATGGTGCAATTGAATCGAAACAAAAAGACTCATGTGTTTGGTTCATCAACCCGCCGAAGTTGTCGGAGTTGTCAGGGAAGTCCTTGGGATTCATAGGTTTCGGTATGGCTCAAGAAAAAATCGTGTGTTACGACTGTGGCGGCGCGGCCAAAAGCTCAAGACTTACCATCGCACCGCCGCCGTCAGCGTCGCTAATGCGTACCTCGCCGCCGCATGCAGCCATGATGTTGCGCGCAATTGCCAGACCAAGGCCGGCGCCAGACAGACGGCGATCCACGCGCCAAAAACGATCAAATACTTGATCGCGCAGTTGCGCCGGGATGCCGGGGCCGTGATCGCGCACCGAAATGCGCGGCCCTGGGCCGACGCTGAGTTCAACCTCGGTATCTGGCGCGGTGTGCGTTAGCGCATTTTCAATCAGGTTGCGCAGCGCGCGTTCCAGCAGCTCGGATTGACCCTGCACCGGCGGACTGCCGTGATTGACATAGCTCAGTCTTTTGCCACGGCTGAACGCCAGTGGCGCCATCTCGGCGGCTAGGTTACTGGCTAGCAGGTGCGGGTCCGCCTGTGATTCGCCCATATCTTGCAGGGCATCGGCACGCGCAAGGTCGAGCATTTGCGCAATCAGGCGCGACATTGCGGCAACGTCCTCGCGCAGCTTACGCGTCTCAGCGCTTGCGGGCAGGCGATCAATCGTCAGCGTCATCACGGCCAGCGGCGTGCGCAACTCATGTGCGGCGTCGGCGGTGAACTGGCGCAGCGTGCTCATGGTGCGTTCGAGCCTGCCCAGTGCACGATTGACGGCGCTGAGCAGGGAGCGCACCTCAACCGGCGATTCCGGCACTTGCAGGCGTCGGTCCATCGAGTTGGGGTCCAGCGCTTCGACGTCGCGCATCGCGCGTTCTAGTGGCGTCAGCATTCGGCGCACCATGGCGACGTTGAAAACAAGCAGCAGCAGCGAAAGGGGGATAAGCGGCAGCAGGGCATGGTCCACAACTTCTTTATAGAGTGCGGGCAAAAGCGGCTGCAGACCACGTCCAGAAATTGCAAGTACAACCCAAAGCGGATCACCGTCGATTTCAATCCGGCGAATTCCGCTAATGAAATACTGACCTTCGCGTTGCTCGTGTGCTGTCAGCGCATGCAGATCGGCATGTGGCGCCTCTGGCAGCGGCATATGGCCTGGGTTTTCACTGAGCACAAGTGCGCCGCGTTCGTCGAACACCGATACCGCTCGTGCAGCCGCATCAGCAAACACCGGCGTGCTGGCGGGATTGGTTCTACGCTCATGGACTAGTTCGGCGATGCGCTGCGATTCCAGCGAAATCAGATCTTCCCCCAGCGTGTCCTCGTCATGGACATACATCGCCACAACAATTAGGATTTCGAGCACCATGAAAATGGCAGTCACGGCCAGCAGGCGCAGCGCGATCTGGTAAAACAGCCTTGCGCCGCGCGGCGCGATCTCGGGTGGTCGCGAATCAGGCATGGTCAGGTTTCGCCGCATGAAGTGCAGAATTGATGGCTGGCATCAAGGTATAGCCGATGCCGTGCGCGGTGTGCACAATGACCGTGGCCGCAGCATTGCTCAGGCGTTTGCGCAGTCGTGATAGGGCCGCGTCAATCGCATTTGGAGTCACTTCGGCGTGCAACGCGTACAGCGCCGAGTCAATGGCTGATTTGCTGACAATACGACCGCTGGTTCGCATCAGGACTTCGAGCAGCGCGGCTTCCCGAGGCGGCATTTCAATGATGCTGCCGCCGACGCGCACCTCACGGGTGGCCACATCCAGCGACACATTACCGGCGTCCAGCACCACGCTTAGGCAACCGCCTGGGCGGCGCAGTAGTGCGCGGCAGCGCGCCGCCAGTTCGGCGGTCGCAAAGGGTTTGCTGAGATAGTCGTCCGCACCGGAATCGAGCCCGCGCACGCGATCCCCCAGCGCGTCTCGCGCGGTGATCACCAGCACAGGCGTTGCAACACCTCGGTTACGCAGCGCACGGATCAGATCCATGCCGTCGCCATCGGGCAAGCCCAGATCAAGCAAAATCAAATCGTAGTGCGCGGTGTCGAGTGCGCGGCGTGCCATGGCCAAGGTGCCGAAATGATCCATGGCAAAACCCTCCGCCTCAAGATTGACGCGGATTGATTCGGCCAGCCGTTCGTTGTCTTCAATCAGGATTAGGCGCATGGTCAATGTCGGTAGTGCCGGGTTTTCGCTTACGTCCGTGAATCATCGACGCGATCAAATTTTCCCGGTGACGAAAGCTTTCAAAAACGGCCGCGAGCACGTGAATTGCAGCCAGCACCAGCACGGCATTTGCGCACAGTTCGTGAACCTCCTGCAAGGTCTCATTGCCCCAAAAGCGATCCAGCCCCATCATCCAGCCGGTCACGCTGAGTGCCATAAGCAGTCCAACCAGCGCCATCATCATCGCAGCTCCGGCAGGGTTGTGGCCCAAATAGCGGGCTTCGCGCCCGCGCAGCAGCTGCTTGATATAGCGAAACAGGGCGGTCGGCCCGGGCACAAAGCTTGCGAAGCGTGCATGCCCTTTGCCGACAAAGCCCCAAATCAGGCGGATTGCAACCGCAGCAGCGACAACATAGCCAATCCACTGATGGACATTGTCGCCGTCGTCGCGCCAAAGATTAATGATGCAACCGCTGACTACAGTCCAGTGAAATAGGCGCACGACCGGGTCCCACACCCGGATGCTACCGCTAGCAGGGTCTGCGGGTAAGGCGATTGGGTTTGAGTGGGGTTGTGCGCGCACGGCTGGCTCCTATTAGTTAATCAACGTTGGCTTGGAAAACGCTGCCGTCAACCGGATTGAAATACACCTCGGCCTTCTTGCCCTCGGCATTGAAACCATAAATTTCGTAGCAGCCACTCTTGGTGGTTTTGAATACACGGATGTCGTGGTAGCCGAGCTTGGCGATTTTTTCTTTCATCACTTCTTCGCTTAACCAGACGCTTTTGGGCTGCGTAGTGCAGACCGGGCTTGCCTGCGCGCTGAGTGGCAACAAGCCTAAAACGGTGAAGGACAGGGCGATTGCAGCGGCGGAACGTTTAATGGAGCTGTACATGGTGTGGCCTCTTAACTGTGGGCCCGGCGCGGTATGCACCGGACAAACACGAGGCTACGCAGCAAGGCTGACGAAGTCCTGACGACGCGCATTTTTTATTTTTCGCAGTCGTCAGGACTTCGTCAGAACGCCGCACTTAATGTTTGCCTCGTCGCCACCTTCGGCGATCACTAGGAGCAAGTCATGAAGCAAAACGTTCGCAATACCTTAGGCCGCGTCTTCCTCAT
>JBBQBR010000207.1:0-5390 GCA_038317875.1 Lysobacterales bacterium | reverse complement strand
AGGCGGCATTGTGTACGTGATCTTCGGGCGCACGATTTGGCCCGCGACAATAAATGTCGGCAGTGAAACTGCTGCCAGTGTCGTGAAATTGACGCAAGAATCCGCGGGCGATCAGCTCGGCAGTTTCGTCAGCATCGGTGCGGATATCAATAACGATTCGCGCAGGGATTTGTTTATCAATGCCTACGCAGGTGACGCTACCGGCAATAACGGCGAAGGCAAGCTTTATGTCGTATTTGGACGTCCGGCGGCAGTCCCTTTTGCGGCAACTCAAAGCGTGGGCACATTAAACGGCTCCGACGGCTTTCAAATTCGTGGCAACGTCAATTTCGCAGGCTTTGGCTCGCCCGTCATCGCCTTGGGGGATTTCAACGGCGACGGTTTGGGGGACTTTGCCGCATCTGGCGTCATAGGTGCGGGAAGCACGGCACTAATTTATGGCAAGTCAAACTGGGATGCAATCAACAGCATTAGCGATTTAACCGGGCCGAACGGCACGCGCTTTGCCGGCGCTACAGCGGGCGACGCGGCTGGCGCATATTTGGCCGCCCCAGGCGATGTCAATGGCGATGGCAAAGACGATTTAATGATTAGCGCACCGGGAGCGGATATCACCGGGCTTAGCAATGTCGGCAAGGTTTATTTGATCTATGGCACCGCTGCCCCACTTGCCAGCGATGTCAATCTAAACGCTGTTGAATCTTCAGTCGTAGGCGAGGTTTTTCAAGGCAGCACCGCCGGTTTTGCTGCGGGGCCGATTTCAGCGATCGGTAAATTTAGCAATGTCGATGTTTTGCCAGATTTTCTGATCGGCTCGGAAACGGCCAATGGCGACGTCTATGTCGTCACCAAAGCCAGTGACAACCTTTTCAAAAATGGCTTTGAAAACTAATGGAACCCTTCGCAAAATTGGCCGCTACGCGGTTTTGCTACGCTAATGGCTGAGCCGCGAAAGGCAGCAACCTTCTTTGTCCTAATCACCGTCTTTATTGACGTATTTTCCTTCGGCCTGATTATTCCGGTACTACCGCACTTGATCGCCGATTTTTATGATGGGGATCAAGGCAAGGCAGCGACCGTCAGCGGTTGGCTAAGTGCAGGCTATTGGACGCTGCAGTTTCTATTTTCGCCCCTAATTGGCGCACTATCGGACCGCTTTGGTCGGCGCCCGGTACTTTTAGCCAGCAATTTGGCGATAGGCTTTGATTTCATCATGATGGCGCTGGCAACAGCGATGCCCTTGCTTTACGTCGGCCGCTTAATTAGCGGCTTGGTATCGGCGAATTTTTCGACCGCTGCAGCCTATATTAGTGACGTGACCGCGCCGGAAAAGCGTGTACAAGCCTATGGTTTGATGGGTGCCGCGTTCGGCATGGGTTTTGTGGTGGGTCCAGCACTGGGCGGCGTGCTTGGGCATTTTGATCCGCGTCTGCCCTTTTGGTTAGCGGCCGCGATGAGCATCGCCAACTTCTTATATGGTTATTTCGTGCTGCCAGAATCGCTCAAGCCAGAGCTGCGCGTGCCGATCAATTTCGCCAAAGCCAATCCTTTCGGCGCGCTAAAATGGTTGAGTGAAAAGCCGGCGCTATTTGGCCTGATCGGCATTAGTTTTTTGAGCAGTTTCGCGCATGTGGTGTATCCCAGCACCTTTGTTATGTATGCCGATTATCGCTATGGCTGGGGCGCTATTACGGTCGGGCTGACCTTGGGCGCGGTCGGTGTATTCGCCGCAATCGTGCAGGGTGGATTGATTAAACGGATCCTGCCGCTGTTGGGGGAACGCCGCATGATCTTGGTTGGACTGGCATGCGGCATCACCGGCTTTGCCGGCTACGGTTTGGCACCCAGTGGCGCTTGGTTTTGGGCGTGTCTGCCGATCATGGCATTTTGGGGCCTAGCGGGACCTGCGGTCATGAGCCTTTCCACACGCTTGATCGGCCCCAGCGAACAGGGCCGGTTACAGGGCGCGACCAACTGCCTTTCTAGCCTTGCAAATATCGCTGGGCCGGTGATTTTCACGCAGCTTTTCAACGGCTTTATTCACACCGGCAAAGAAAGTGGGCGTTTTGGCATCGAACTACCAGGCGCTGGATTTTTCTTGGCGGCTACATTGTTGGTTGTCGCGCTGGCGCTGGCGTGGCGGGTAACCCGAGCGAAAACCGTTTTACCCGCACCACAAGCTACTGAGTTGCCACTATGAACTTATCAAACCCAACCGCGATTACCTTCATTGTCTATATTTTGGCGATGATGGCCATAGGCTTTGCCGCTTGGCGCTATACCAATAATTTGTCCGACTATATTTTGGGCGGGCGCAGCTTAGGCGCGTTTGTCACCGCGATGAGCGCGGGTGCTTCGGATATGAGCGGGTGGCTGCTGATGGGTTTGCCCGGCGCACTTTATTTTGCGGGTGCTTCGGAAAGCTGGATTGTCATTGGGCTGATAATCGGCGCTTGGTTCAACTGGTTTTTAGTGGCGGGGCGGCTACGCGTCTATACCGAATTGAGCGCGAATGCGCTGACGCTACCGGATTTTTTCACGCACCGCTTTGAAGATCACAGCCGCCTGTTACGAATCTTGGCAGCGGTGGTGATATTGGTGTTTTTCACGATTTACTGCGCCTCCGGCATGGTCGCCGGTGCCCGGCTTTTTGAGCAAACCTTTGGTATGAGCTATGGCGTCGCACTTTGGGGCGGCGCTGCGGCCACAATTGTGTATGTCTTCATCGGCGGTTTTCTGGCGGTAAGCTGGACCGACACGGTGCAGGCAAGCCTGATGATTTTTGCGCTGCTATTGGTGCCCATTGTGGTGCTGGTGAAACTCGGCGGCTTAGATTCCGCGTTAAGCACAGTCGCCGCTATCAATCCAAACTACGTCGACTTCTTTAGCGGCACCACGGCAATCGGCATACTTTCATTACTCGCATGGGGTTTAGGCTACATGGGCCAGCCGCATATTCTAGCGCGCTTTATGGCCGCAAAAAATTTCGCCACCATCAAAACGGCGCGTCGTATCGCCATGACTTGGATGATCCTTTGTTTAGCAGGTGCCATGGCTGTAGGTTTTTTCGGCATCGCCTATTTTGGTGCGCATCCGGAACAAGCAGGCCCGGTCGTGACCAATCGCGAATTGGTTTTCATTACTTTAGCGCAAGTGCTTTTCAATCCTTGGGTCGCAGGAATTTTGCTTTCCGCAATCCTAGCGGCGGTGATGAGCACGCTATCGTGTCAACTTTTAGTGTGTTCTGCAGCACTTACCGAAGACTTTTACAAAGTTTTTGTCCGACCGAAGGCTGGAGAATCCGAGCTAGTGTGGTGTGGGCGGCTCATGGTGCTGCTGATTGCTGTGATTGCAATTGCGGTGGCGAGCAATCCAGAAAGCCAAGTACTCAGCTTAGTCGGCTACGCGTGGGCGGGGTTCGGCTGCGCCTTTGGCCCGGTGGTATTGTTATCAGTCACCTGGTCGAAAATGACCCGCAACGGCGCGCTGGCCGGTATGCTGACCGGCGCTGCTACTGTCATCGTTTGGCACAACGGCGCATGGTTTGGCTTCCCCGAAGGCAAGCCGATTTTCGGGCTTTACGAAATGGTGCCGGGATTTATCTTCGCCAGCATTGCGATTTTGGTTTTTAGTCTGCTCGGTAAGCCCGCGTCTAAAAATATGCAGGCTAAGTTTGCGGCGATGCGGGCGCGAAGCTGAGTCTGAGATGAGAGCAGGCGTTTTGGCGGCACTATCGTACAACGTTTATTAAATCGTGCTACGATTTAATAAACGTTTGTGAGACCCCAACATCATGACCTCCGTAGCTTTATCACCCAAATTTCAAGTTGTCATACCTAAGGATGTTCGCAAAGCATTGAATCTTACTGTTGGGCAGCGCCTTGAGGCGCGGGTTGTGGGTAGTCATGTCGAGCTGGTGCCGGTCTTGCCGATTTCTGCCATTCGCGGCATGTGCCCAGGCATTAATACCGATGTACCCAACGATCCTGAGGAAGTGGTATTTGCTCGCGTGCAAGCTGTATGAACGTAGTCGACTCATGTGGCTGGCTGGAGTACATTGCAGACGGCCCTAACGCAGCCTTTTTCGCATCAGCATTAATCGACTTGCCGAAGTTAGTCGTGCCGTCAATAACGATTTATGAAGTCTGCAAACGCGTGCTAGTGCAAAGCGGTCAAGCCTTCGCTGAGCGCGCGGTTAATGCCATGAGTCGCGGCCATATCGTGCACTTGGACGCAAACAATTTGCAGCTTGCCGCAATCGCATCGGTGCGTTACAAACTCGCAATGGCGGACGCCATTATCTGGCAAACCGCACAATTGCATCAGGCACAGCTTTACACGCAGGATGCAGATTTGATGCTTGTACCCGATGTGCAGTATCGCGCTAAACTGAGTGCCTGCGACTGAGTGCCTGCGACTGAGCGCCTGCAAAAGCGCCTGCAAAAGCGCGGACATCACCTCAAACCGTTGACCAAATCGCCTCCAATTCCGCACCGGGCCGGTGATCCTGCGCCTCGACCGTTTGTCCACCGCCGACCAGCGCGTAATGGAACAACTTATACGACCCAGTATTTTCTAACTGCTTTAACTCGCCAATTTGACTGACCGGCTGCATCGGCGTTAGCTCAAACTCGTCCGGTAACTGCAATAGCTCACTGCTGTGGCTGGCGTCGAGCAAAGTATTGCTGAGTATCGTTGATGTCGCGTTTTCCTCATGCGTCAGTGGACTTAAGATTAAGCCGCGATGCAGCACTTTATTACGCCCCTCAGTGGTCGCACGAATGCCCACCGCCTCGGCTTTGCGCGAAAGCAGCTGAATTCCCGCTTCCAAGCTATCGTTATTGCCGCCGCGCAGCCAGCGCAACACGCCAACTAACCAATCACGCGGGTCATCGTCGTCTTCCTCAACGGGCGCTGACAGCACGATCAACTCACCGACTTTGCAGCGCAAGTTTGCCGCAGACGGCCAATACACGCGATAGCCGCCTAGGCTTTGATCTTGTACCTCCACGCGCGACAGTGCCGGCTTTGCCGATTCACTCGATGCTTGCGCCCAAGCTGCGGAGCGCTCGCGATCACTTAAGGACACGCCGACTTGGCTAAGCGCATTAACGAACATGTTGAAATCTTTGTTGCCGCCGATCAAATAATGCGCGGCTTGCAGCCCGATTGCGACTTCGAGCATATGTCCGGCTGGCATGCGCTGATGAATCCGCTCGCCGCCAAAGCCCCAGGCCAGCAGCAACCGTTCCACCAAATCGAGATGCAGCACCACACTTTGCCCAAGCTTACTGCGCGGCGTCATCATGCCATCGCGCCCAACCGAATCAAACTGACTACGAATGGTTTGCACCAAGGCTGCGCAATCTAGCCGCCAAATCCGGTGCGCC
>JBBQBR010000206.1:0-5430 GCA_038317875.1 Lysobacterales bacterium | reverse complement strand
GCCTGCGCCGCTTAAAATCGTCCTAGATCGCAATTTGCGCACGCCCGCCAGCGCGAAATTATTCAGCAGCCCCGGCGCAGTTTTGATCGCACACGGCGAGGGAGCGGCTGAAGCTCGTCGCGCCGCCCTGCGCGCCGCTGGCGCTGAGCTGTGGCAATTGCCCGCAGCCGAATCCGAACAATTGCCCGCACTTTTTACGGAACTGGGAAAGCGCGAAATCAACGAAGCCGGAGCCGCGCTTTCTGGCGCGCTGATGCAAGCGGGCTTGGTCGACGAGCTAGTTCTCTATCAAGCGCCAATCCTGCTCGGCCCGCATGCGCGCCCGCTACTGCAACTTCCAGAACTGACTGATATGCAACATCGTATCGCCCTGGAATTATTAGATCAGCGCGCGTTTGGCGTGGTTTTGCGGTTTCGCTATCGGGTTTTGGCGGGTTAAACGCACTGCGCTAGCAGATAGGCGCATTGAGTATTACACTGTAAACATCAGTAATACCTAAGGCGCATACATGTCCACCACTCTCACCAGCAAAGGTCAGGTCACCATCCCAAAGCAAATTCGCGATGCGCTGAATTTGATTGCTGGCACAGCCGTAGATTTTGCGGTCAATCGCGATGGCGAGGTGGTGCTGCAAAAAGCGGCTAAATCCAACGAACCGTCTGATCGTTTCGAAGCCGCACGCGGCAAGGCCGACGTCAAATGGCGCACAGATGATTTAATGGCGCTGCTGCGCGGCGAAGGCTAATGCTGCTGGTTGATACCAATGTTTTGATCGACGTGCTGGAGAACGATCCGCAGTGGGCCGATTGGTCCATTTCGCAGCTGCGCGCGCAGTCAAAAATTCACCTGTTAGCCATCAACCCGATTATTTATACTGAGCTGTCGCTCGCCTTTTCCAGCGTTGAAGCATTGGATCAAACGCTGAGCGATCTGAACCTAAAGATGCTCGAACTGCCGCGCCCTGCTTTGTTTTTAGCGGGCAAAGCATTTGTGCGCTACCGCAAGCTGGGTGGCACCAAAACCAATGTGCTCGGGGACTTTTTCATTGGCGCGCACGCTGCAGTCGCAAACTTGCTGCTGCTGACGCGTGACACAAAACGCTATACGACGTATTTTTCTGGGGTGCAGTTGATTGCGCCGGGTTTGGATTGACCGCGGTAACGGGGCGAAAAAGAGTGCAGAGCCAATGCTCGTGCACGTTCAATTGCGTCGTGTTATTCGGCGCGTCCTTCGGTCGCCATCCGATAGCCCATTGCCCGGTAACCCCGTTGCCGTTTGTCCCACATTCTTATCAAGGACGGATGTCCGGTGTCGACAATATCGATGATCCTAACCTCGGTCTTGCTGGCGTGTTCCCGATGTAGGCGGCCTGCGTACTGCTGCAGTGTGCCTTTCCAAGACACTGGCATCGCCAACACGAGGGTGTCGAGCGGTGGGTGGTCAAAGCCTTCCCCGACCAGTTTGCCGGTGGATAGCAGCACGCGAGGCGAATTCGGTGGCAAGGCCTCAAGCGCCGCAATCAAAGTCGCACGTTGTTTCTTTGACATTCGCCCGTGCAGTACAAACACTGGCGGTTCCAGTTCGGCCAGTGCTTTTTGGATGGCAGCTAGGTGTTCAGTGCGCTCGGTCAGCACTAGCACTTTGCGGCCAAGACCAAAGGCAGTTCTGACTTCAGCGGCAATCGCCTCAGTTCGAGCAAAATCGTTAGCAAGATAGTGGAAAACGTCCTGAATGCCAGCATCAGCAGGCAAGTCAATCAGCGAACGACGTGCGTGCGGCACCACTTGCAAATCGTGGGGTGCACCCGTTGGCGTGGCGGCCCGGTGCCGGATTGGCCCGCACTGCATGAAGATGATTGGCTGCTGGCCGTCGCGTCGTATCGGCGTGGCAGTCAAGCCGATCACAAACTTTGCCTTGGTTCGCTTGAGGATGGCATCGAATGATGCTGCACCGACATGATGGCATTCGTCCACGATCACGTGCCCGTAGTTTTCAACCAGCGGGTTGACTTCCCCCTGCCTTGACAGCGACTGCATCACTGCGATGTCAATCTTGCCAGTGGCTTTGGCTTTGCCGCCGCCGATTGTGCCGATCACACTCTTGTCGACACCTAGGAAGGCCTGTAGCCGTTCCTGCCATTGTTTGAGCAATTCGGTGCGATGTACCAAGATCAGTGTTTTCACGCCACGCCGTGAAATCAGCGCAGCGGCAGTGACTGTTTTACCAAAGGCCGTTGGCGCACACAGCACGCCGGTATCAAATTTGAGCATTCCTGCGACAGCCGCCTCTTGATCGGGGCGCAGCGTGCCGACGAAAGCAACGTTGATGGATTCGCCGGAATAGCGCTCATCACGTAACTCGCAGCGAATCCCGTTTTCGTGCAGCAAATCTAGCGCGGCATTCAAGCAACCGCGCGGCAAGGCAATGTGCTGCGGGTAATTTTCGGCGCTGCCGATCACACGCGGTTTGTCCCATACCGACATCCGCATCGCTTGTGCTATCTCCAGAGCGACCGGCACACCCAGCTCATCGCAGGATTGAACGAAGGCCCGCGCGTCGTCCTGCCATTGCACCTCGTCGAAATCGACGGCGAGAAAAAAGCAGGTGTCGTCATCCAGCAAAGGATAGACGCCGACGGTGTAATCGCCAGAAAGATGGCCGTATAGAACAGAGTCCGAAAACGCAATCAACATCCGACTACCGCCATCACTGCATTTGATGCGCGGCTTGTTGCAAACACCCGCCCGCCATTCGTTAGCACAAGCGGGCGCGTAGCCTGACTTGCCAGTGGTTTTGCTCTCCCATCGAACAGGATAAACATCGGTGCGGCCGCGAAACAGCCTGCGAAACAGCGCCACTTTCCCTGCGGTAGAAAGCCTTGAGGATTCTGGCACCAGTATCGATGCGGCAATCGGAGTTGGCAAGCGCCATTGGATGTTGTGCGCTTCCAACAACGTTGTCAGGCGGGCGTTTTCCGCTTGCAAAGCTGCGAACTCAGCGAGCTCAACCATTGGATAAGCGCTCGGTGCCTCGGTCAGCGCCGATGCTACGCACCATCACCGCCCGTTTTGCTGCCCGCTTCAATTTGCTTGAGCACCCGGTCAAAATCGCTTTCAAACAACCGGTCTTGCACGATTCGATACTTTTCGAACTCGCTCATCGCGTGCGCCTGGGCAATTTCTGCGGTGACTTTACCGGCGTCTTGCAGCACTTTCCGGTCGGTCGCCGCGATAAAGCGGTTCAGCCGTGTTTCCCAGTCCTGCATGGTCATGGGTATCTTGCGCAGCGCCATGTCTTCAGCCACATCTAAATAGGCCGAAACCAATCTTGGTGGCCTGCGCGGTGACGTCGTAGTCCATGGAAGTGGCGTAGATGTCGGTGATCTTCTGGTAGAACTTACGTTCCGAAAGCCGAATTTCCCGGACTTTCTCCAATTGGCGTTCAAAAAACTCATCGCTCAGGATGCTGCCGCCACTCTTTAGGCGCTCCATATCCATAGTCCAGCCCTGAATCGTGTAGTCCTTCACGATGCGATTAGCCCACTTGCGAAACTGTACCGCGCGCTCGTTTTCGATTTTGAAGCCAGCCGCGATGATTGCCTGGAGGTTGTAATGCTTGACCTGATAGTTCTTGCCATCGGCGGCAGTGCTTAAGTACTGCTTAATAACTGCCGACTCAGTTAGCTCGTTGTCGGCAAAAATACGCTTCAGATGTTGGTTGATGGCTGGCACGGAAACATCATAGAGCGTGGCCATCATCTTTTGCGTCAGCCAGATGTTTTCATCCTCATAGCGCATCTCCACACTCTTTTCTGCGCTGCCAGTGGCGGCAACAAAGCTCAAATATTCCGCTGCAGACGAACGCACGATGGAAATCTCGTTCTTTTTGGCAGGCAGTGCTGCGGCTCGCTTGCTCATGCTGGCCAATACAACTTGCGCAGCGGCACTAGCCGCTGCGTCTCAATATCCAACTGCTCGTAATGCTCAAGCAAGGATTTCACCAGATCGTCCAGATCCATCAGCGTTACCGGAATACGCGCGCGTTCGGCTTCATAGCGGGCTTCTTTGGTGAAGCCGCCTGTACTCACATATAAACCCTTGTCACGGTCGTGCCGGCCGCCCAGAAAGCTGCGAATCTCGGGTGATCCCATCGAGTTCTGGCGTTGCTTGACTTCGACCACGATGCGCGGATCTTCAAATCCCAGTCCGTCGCGTGAGGCCACGATATCTTTACCGCGATCTGATCCGCTCGGCGAAATCCGTGTCTTGTAACCCATCGCACGTAACAGACCCGCGACTAGTTCCTGCATTTCGGCCCAGCCCAACGCGCTGAGCTTGTCCTTGGTGAACTCGAAGGCCTTGGAGCGAATATCTTTGTATAAATCTTCGACTTGCTGTTCGATGACCGGATCGGTTGTGATGATAGGCACCACCGACGGCGCGGAAGCGTTGCCCACCAAACGCTCGATCTCCGCCGCAGCTTCAGCAGGAATCAAAAACAGCGTTGAGATCGCGCCTAAACTATTGCGTGTCGACACCGATAGCAGATCACGATCCACCCGGCCCCGCCACTCAACGCTTCGAGAATGCGGCTGCTCCGGGTATTGCGTCGGCAAATACTGATAGTCGCTCAGGATTTTGCCAACCAAATACGCCCGTTCAGCGGGGTTGTAGGTCACGACCGCATCGCCCACTTTAATGTCGCGCACAAACCGGTAGGGCTGCCCTGCTGCGCTCGGAATCCAGCCCTTCTTTGCGCCTGGATATTCGCGCTCGACCCGCCGCACAAAGTCCTCGCGTGTCTTCAACTCAGCCAGATCGCCCATCTCTGGCCACTCGATAGTGACCACATTCCGCCGTTGAAAGTCCTCGAACCTCCATCCAGCTTCGCCTGCGCGAACCATCCAGGTGTTGTACTTCATTGCCGTGTTTCCGTTTTGCTGGTGGAGTAGTTTTATATCGCTCATTGAGCGGCAAGCGGGGCAAATCCAATTTGTGACCGACGGTTCAGCATTGATGGCATTTGGGTTCAGATTAAACCACAAAAGTCGTCTAAATTCGTTAGCAGGCTAATTACCTCCAAACACTACCCCCTAACCGCCATCCCCTTAAGCGCCTGCGCCGCCTCAATCTCCACGCGCAGGGTTTTGACTAAATCGTTGCGCGGCACTTCAAACTGCTCTTCTTTGCGCAGGTCTTTCACCATCACCACGTTTTTGGCCAGCTCGTCGGAGCCGGCAATCACGGCGAAGTGAATGCCGGATTTGCTGGCGTATTTCAGCTGTTTGCCTAGTTTTGCCGACTCCAAATGCAGCTCGGTATTGATGCCAGCGCTGCGCAGGGTGCTGGCAAGCTCTAAATACAGCGGCATTAGTGTTTCGTCCATTTGTGTGATAAGCACCTGCACGGTGGAATCGGCTAAACCAATCA
>JBBQBR010000205.1:0-5441 GCA_038317875.1 Lysobacterales bacterium | reverse complement strand
ACCTCTTCCCCGTCGCGGGCATCTATGTCGGCGGAACAGCCCATCCCAGCTCCTCGATAGACAGCGGATTTGGCACGCAATTCTCAGACGGCCACGTGTGGGGCAATCACAGCTTTGGTGTCTGGCAGAATACGGGCGGCGTGCTCTGGCATAACGTTCAGAGCGAGGGTGCGCACGTACAGTTCAGGTCAGCATCGGGCAACGCGATAGGCAACCTGCGGCTGTTTGGCGCGTCAGGTGCGCGGAGCAGCGTAGGCGCATGGCCCAACGCGGCTGTACGCCGCTGCGCACGTCAAAATCTTTGCCGGAAAACCCCCACCAATCCCAACAGGCTTTCGGGTTGAGCGGAAAGTAGCTTGCGCGGGTTTGCGGGTACAAAACGACAACCTGCATTTGATCGGCCCAACGATTAAATCCCGCATCCCGCACAAAAGCCTCTCCCACTTTGTCTGCATTTTGCTCGCAGCCGTGGAACGCAATGAGCAGCCCGCAGCTGGGCGCTTGCGCGCTGGCATCGCTGCATGCTTTCGGAACATAGACATAGCCGGCGCTGGCGAGATAGGCATCGACGCCATCAGTTAAATAAGCATCTTGATTAAATAGGCGTAAATCCCCGGTTGCAGCGGATGCAGGTGTTGCAAACGCTAGGGCGGCTTGCGCTGACGCGTCAATAAATAGCTCGCGCATGATTTCGCCCGCGGCGTCAAAGTCGCAGCGTCCTAAAAAGGGCGAAACGCTCAATTCGCAATCACTGCCTATCGCTTGCGTCGGAAATGTGTGGGCGAATTTATGTTCGGAATACAGGCGCGTATGCAGATCTTTCGCTTCCGGAATGCGTTTAAGTGCGCTATAAAAATCGAAACTAGCCTGTGCGACCGTGCTTGCAACAGTTTGATCCAGCGCGCCGTGCACAATCAGCACACGATCACCATCTAAGCCCGCTATCGGTGCCAATTGCTGCATACGGCTGCGCTCCACTGCCGCACTTGCTAAGCCAGCGGCATCGGGTGCTGTTGGCGTGCCTTTCATGCATGCGTTGAGTGCAATATCGAGATCGCCTTTAGTGCAGCCATATGGCCCGCCCGCGACCAAACCCGCACCGATTAGGTGATCAGAAAAAGCGAGGTGCACCTGCGTTGCCATGTAAGCACCCGAGGACATCCCCGCTACCGCGATACGGTCGGGGTCAATTTTAAGCTTAGGCAAATCAAGTACCGGTGCTTTTTGGCATGCACTTAAGCCAAATAGACTTAAGCCCAATAGGGCCGCAAGCAAGAAAAAACCGCCCAGGCCTGCTTGCGCAGACGCTGGACGTAAAACCGATGTAGGCAAGCGCATTAGAAGCTGTAACGTGCGGTTAGGCTAATTTGTCTAGGTGCGCCATAAAAGCCGGTGCGCACACCGGTTGCCGGAATCACATAGCCGGTAATCAGGTATTTTTTGTCATTTAAGTTACTCGCTTGCAGCGAAAGCAGCCAATCGTTCGTGGTTTTCCACTGCACACCAGCACTCAGTAATCCATAGCCACTTTGCTTAATTGGATTGGTCAAAACGCCAGTCACCGGATCACGCACCACTTCCGTGGTGGCAGTCACGTCGCTTTGACTGGAGTAGCCCACACGATAGCTCAACTGCCCACCCATGCTCAGCGGTTGAATATATTCAACATTTAATGCACCGGAAAAATCAGGGGCGTTGGTGAATTCCTGTTGATTGGCAATATTGACGCCTTTGAACAGGTACTCATCAAAATTGGCATTGAGCGTCGCTAGGTTGCCGCTAATAAACCAATTTGCACTCGGACGCAGCTGCAATTCAAGCTCAGCACCCGAAACGGTGCCTTTGCCGGCATTGGTAAAGTCCGCGCAAAAAGACGCGACACCACCCACGCTGCACGAAGTAAACACCGACAATTGGATGTCTTTATATTTATTGTGGAAATACGCCACGTTTAGGAACATGCGTTGGTCAAGGAACGACATCTTGCTGCCGACCTCCAAGCTATCGACTTGTTCGTCTTCATAGGGCTCTTGCGAATTGGGCAGCACGCTGGCGCGGATATTGTAGCCGCCCGATTTGAAGCCACGCGCAAACAGGCCGTACAGCAATGTTTCCTCGGTCAATTTGTAGTCGAGCGATAGTTTCGGCGACAAATTAGTGAAGGTTTTCGATTTATTAAAACCGACTGTTGCGGTCGGGGTGATAAAGCTATCGTTGGCAAAGCTACGGTTGTTGACGAGCGCGCTCTTTTCTTCTTTGGTGTAGCGCAAGCCGCCATTGATGCTAAATTTGTCGGTGAAGTCATACACCCAGTCGCCATAGACCGCGATACTTTTGGTGTCAACATTACCGCGTGTGTCGCCAAACTGGCCAGCAAAGCCAGGGCCAGGGGGGGCGGCAAAGAAGGGTGGGATGTCGGCACCCTTGAGGAAGATGTTTTGCACCAAACCACCGGCCTCACCCTTGAACCAATACACGCCCAGCACGCCGCGGTTATTGCCAGCGGCATCAAAGCTAGCTTGAAATTCTTGGCTCAATTGGTCGTCGTTGTAAAACGCTTTTACATCGGTTAGCTGCTGCTGAAGCGTGTCGAAATCAATATAGGTTTCAGTATCTGATTTGCGTTTCGCAGTTACCGATTTGAACAGCCAATCGTCATTAACCTGCCAATTCGCAACGATCGAGGCGCCGCTTAAAGTCGTTTCATTGACGTTCGCCAGTCCGCTGCGGACATCGTAACGACTCGTTAGCGGCAGCTGGTCTGGGCTTGATGGATCGCGGAAATTGGTACTGAGCATCTGCGCGCCGCGCACGCCCGAGCCGTCTTTGCTGTAGTCAATGCTAAAACGCACGTCGAAGCGGCTGTCATCAGCAAAATAGCCTGCGCTGTAGCGCACCGCTTGAATATCTTTGTCGCTGACGTCCTCGCCGGTCACGATATTTTTGCCAAAACCGTCGCGATTGAGACTAGCTGCCGCGATCCGCATACGCACGTTTTCGCCAACCGGGCCGCCAACCGCGCCGCTAAAATCCTTTTGACTGTAGCTGCCGATACCGACCTGGGCCGATCCTTCCACTTCAGTTGGCAAATCGCGCGAAATGTATTTGATCGCACCACCAATCGTGTTTTTGCCGTACAGCGTGCCCTGCGGCCCACGCAATACTTCTAAGCGCCCAATATCGAACACATCAAGAATGCCGCCTTGCGGCCGAGCGATGTAGACATCGTCCAAATATAGGCCTACGCCTGGATCGACGCCCCACAGCGGGTCGGATTGACCCACGCCGCGAATGTAGGCGGTAATCGTGCTGTTCGAGCCGCGCGCGGCATAAATTGTTAAGTTAGGAACCTGCGCATCCAGATCGCTCAGATCGCGCACATTGAGCTTATCAATGGTTTCTGGCGTGAACGCCGTTACTGCAACCGGCACGTCCTGTAGCGTTTCTTCCCGCCGCCGCGCAGTGACTTTAATTTCATCCAAAGTCACGTCCGCCGCTTCGCCTGATTGATCTTGGGCGAATTGATCTTGGGCGAATGCCTGCGGGGCACCGAAGAAAAGCGATACGCCAATGGCTAGGCTCAATTGATTGCGAAACATGGTGCGACCTTCGGTGGTTTGGGAATTAGCATCAGCTTAAAGCGCTGACCGCAGTTCGACACTTGTACCTTGGTACGATGGCAAGTTCGATTGGGTTAAATAAACTGGGGCGTATATTTTTCGGGCTCAAGGCCAATGACATTTTTGATCGTGCTTGCCGCCCTATGCTTTCTGATGTTCGTCGCCTATCGCGGCTATAGCGTGATTATTTTTGCGCCTATTGCGGCGATGGCGGCGGTTTTGTTAACCGATCCAAGTTTGGTGGCACCGATGTTCACCGGCTTATTTATGGACAAGATGGTCGGTTTTCTCAAACTGTATTTCCCAGTATTTTTGCTGGGCGCAATTTTTGGCAAATTGATTGAGATTTCGGGTTTTTCCAAGTCTATCGTCGCCGCCTGCATCCGCCTTTTTGGCCCGCAGCGCGCGATTCTATCCATTGTTGCGGTATGCGCTTTGTTGACCTACGGCGGAGTTTCGCTATTTGTCGTGGTGTTCGCGGTCTATCCGTTTGCAGCCGAGCTGTTTCGCCAAAATGAAATTCCAAAGCGCCTGATTCCCGGCACGATCGCGCTGGGCGCTTTTACCTTTACGATGGACGCCTTACCTGGTACGCCACAGATTCAAAACATTATTCCAGCGGCATTTTTCGGCACTAATGCTTGGGCAGCACCTATTTTGGGTAGCCTGGGCGGCCTGATTATTCTGGCTGCAGGCATGAGCTATCTGGAATGGCGGCGGCGCAGCGCGCTGGCTGCCGGGGAAGGCTACGGCAGCAACTTGATCAACGAACCTGCCCCGTTTTCCGGGGAAAAACTGGCACATCCGCTAGTTGCGCTGCTGCCGCTATTGTTGGTGGGCATTTCGAACAAAATGCTGGGCATATTGATCCCCAAGGCTTATGGCGACAAACACGAATTCATGGCATCAGCGGTCGGCACACCAACGCCAGTGGTGCAAGAAATTGCGAAGATTGCCGCGATTTGGGCCGTCGAAGGCGCACTGATTCTTGGCATCATTTCGGTGTTGCTGCTGGCTTGGCGTAACGTTGCAGCACAATTCGCGGAAAGCACCAAACCTGCCGTTAGCGGCGCGCTGCTGGCATCGATGAATACTGCGTCTGAATACGGCTTTGGCGCCGTGATTGCGGCCCTGCCCGGCTTTTTGGTGGTGGCGCATGCACTCGGCTCGATACCAAACCCACTGGTGAACGAGGCCGTGACCGTCACCGCATTAGCCGGAATTACCGGCTCCGCGTCCGGCGGTTTAAGCATCGCATTGGCTGCAATGTCGGAAACCTTTATCGCCAATGCGAATGCCGCAGGCATTCCGATGGAGGTGCTGCACCGGATTGCCTCGATGGCCTCTGGCGGCATGGACACCCTGCCCCACAATGGCGCGGTGATTACCTTGTTGGCTGTCACCGGCTTGAGTCATCGGCAAAGCTACAAAGATATATTTGCGATCACCATAATCAAAACCTTGACCGTTTTCGTGGTGATTGCAATCTATTACGCGACCGGCTGGGTTTAAAGGTTGGCTGGGTTTAAAGATTGGCTGGGTTTTAAAGATTGGCTGGGTTTAAAGACTGGCTGAGGTTAAAGACACGCTGTCGTTTAAAACCGTCTGAGTTAAAGCATGGCGCTACTGTCGCGGTGGACGGCGTCCACCCTGAGCGCCGTCACGCGGCGGGCGGTGGCTGGCATTGAATTCTTTCAGCTTTTGCATTTGCTCCGCGCTAAGAATGCTCGCCAACTTGACTTGAGTCGCAGCGCGGATTTGTTCGCGCTGCTCACGATTTGGTGCTGCTAGCGCCCGCATTTGCGCGTGCTGAGTCTCAAA
>JBBQBR010000204.1:0-5459 GCA_038317875.1 Lysobacterales bacterium | reverse complement strand
CCGCAACGCTGACAGGCGCTCCGGTGCCAGCGTGCTTAAACCTAAAAAACTCAGTTGACCGCGCTCTGGCGCTCGGATAGTTATGCTGAGTATGAATTCCGGGGCTTTTTCGAACGTCACCGAATGGGTGAGAGCGCTACGCACCCGATTGCACCTTTTTCGACTCGCCCTGCTTCGTTGTTTCCTCCTTGCAGAGAATGACTATGCCGCCTCGTCACGCCTCGCCGGACAAGCCGAAAAAAGCACACTCGGGCACGTCCAACTGAGTTTTCTAGGTTAAAGACAAGCAATCCTCGAAAACGTGAACTGATCACCATATTGCAAGCTAATGTTGAGTCTATGCGCGCCTTTTTGGAATCGCCCGAATTGACGATGTTGCTGATCGATGCAAGTTGGACGTCTAAGTAAATGAGCGGTTAATTTCTCGAAGCTCGGTCGGTCAACTGAGGTTTAATCCCACTCTCATTTCCGCACCACCAACATCAACCCGGAAAGTACGAGCGCACAGCCGATCAAAGTGCTGGGCAATATAGCTTCGTGCAGGAACAAAAATGCCCAAAGCACGGCGAAACAGGGCACCAAAAATGTGACGGTCATGGCGCGTGTTACGCCGATGCGCCGCATCAACGGAAAATAGAGTACATACGGCAACCCGGTGCACAAAATGCCGGACGCCAAAAGGCAAAGTAGTATTTTCGGGCTGAGTATTTCAGGGGTTGGCAAGTTGAACGCCATCAGCGGCATTAGCCAAAGCGCTGCGGCAAGTTGGCTGCCTGCGCCGAGCGCCAGTGATTGAATGTGCGCGGCCCTGGTGCGCATATAAACCCCGGCCAATGCATACAAAACGGCGGCGAAAATGGTACCTGTCACCGCAAGCACCACGACGGTTGATAACTCGACGCTGCCCGCACCGGCTGTTAGCGCCACGCCGATTAAGCCTAAAACTAGGCCTATGGCTTTCGATGCGTTCAATTTATCGCTTAGCAGTGCGGCGCTCAGTACCGCGCTCCACATCGGCGCGGTGGCATTGCCGAGCGCTGAGTAAGCGGCGGGAATATGCAGCGCCGCCATGGCGAACAGCGCAAATGGCACCGCTGAGTTAATCAAACCCAGTGCCAAGTAGTGTTTGTAATCGCGCGCTAAATTCCAGGATTGACCCTTCCAGCGCAGCATCGCCGCAACCAGTGTGCCGCCAATAAGCACCCGTAAATCTGCGGCCCAAACCCAGCCGGTCACGGGCGCGATGATGCGCATGAACATAAACGATGCGCCCCACATCGCGGCCGTAGTCAGCAAAATGCCGATGTCATAGGGCCGCATGGCTTGCTGGTTCATGCCGTTTTCCAACCTGATTTCTTATTGCCGACGATGTGCCCGCTTAGCCGCCGAGTTTGCCCCGAATCGCACTTGCAAGGGCAGCCGCCGCCGTTTCAGTAAGTGCCTTGCCGTTCACGTCACTTAAGCTGAAAAAGTCCTCCACGCGCTCGCCGAAGGTTGCGATACGGGCGCTATGCACACGCACGCGATGCTCGAAAAAGCTTAGCGATACTTGCGCAAGCAGGCCAAAACTGTCGGGGCACGTTAGTGACAGCACACTCATGCTGGCATCTTCGTTTGCGCTGATCTCAATTTGCGGGGGGAACTGGAAATGCCGCTGTTGGCGCGTTGCAACCCGCTTGGCAACGCGTGGTTTAAGCACCGGCGCACTGAGTGCAAGTTTCAATTCCATCTGTACTTCGCGCGCCCGTTCGCGTGGGCTAATACCCGTGCCGCCGCCGATGTCGGCGCGTAAATCATGCAGTTGAAACGTGTCGTGTGTGTAGCCCAAAGGCGACAAGCCAATGCGCGCACCAATCACGCTAATTCCTAAACGATCCAACACAGCGGTAATCGTGGCAAATATGCCGGAGCGATCTGCTAAGCGCACAAAAAGCTCTAACGCTGCAGCACCAGGAATCGGGCGCAATAAAATAACCATCGGCTCCACCACGCCTGGCTCGGGAAAGCGGCGTGCGGCTAATACCGCTTGCGTTTGAAACCGAAGTTCGTCGGCACTGTGGCGCAAGAAAGCAAATTCTGGGAAGTCCTGCCATAGCAGTTGCACTTGCGTGCGCCCTGCACCCTCACCCTGCAACAACTCTAATGCCTCAGCTTGCCGTGCTTGCATGCGTTCTTTGGCATTAACCGGCAATTCCAAGCCACGGCGTAAGGCAAAGCGAGTGGCACTGTATAAATCCTCCAACAGCCGCGCCTTCCAACCATTCCAAAGCTTAGGGTTGGTGCCACGAATATCGCCAACGGTCAGTAAATACAAATGATCCAAGCGCTCGCGGTCTGCAACTAATAACGCAAATTTATTCACCACAGCAGGGTCTTGAATATCACGTTTTTGTGCTGTGCTTGACATCGTCAAATGTTCCCCGACCAGCCACGCGACCAAATCGGTTTCGTTTGCTGCTAAGCCACAGCGCGCACCAAATGCGCGAACTTCATCGCTGCCTAAAGTGCTGTGATCCCCGCCGCGTCCTTTGGCAATATCGTGAAACAGTGCCGCCAAAAATAGCAATCTGGGCTTGCGTATCCGTGCCCAAACATTAAACGCAAGCGGCAATTCATCTTTTGATGCTTGCGTGCGTAACGCCTCCAACTTTGCCAGAACGAACAACGTGTGTTGATCGACTGTGTAGGCGTGGAATAAATCGTATTGCATTCTTCCAGTGACACGCTCGAACGCGGGCAGAATCCGGCCCAGTAAACCATTCGTTGCAGCGATCGCAAGCGCATCTGCCACCCGCTCTGGTGCGTCTAGCAGTGTCAAAAACGCGTTTAACGCGACATCGCCAACATCCAGCGTCGGCGCGCTCAATAATTCCCCAACCGCTTTCAAATAATTCGCGCCGACGCCACCGGCATTCGGCATCTGTTGCCAGCGTGCAAGCAGATTGAACGCCGCTTCTAAGCTAAGTGTGTCTGAAGCATGCGCTAAATCCAGCTGCCCGCCGCGTAATACCAAGCCACCGTCTAGCGTTTCTAAGTCACTGTTTTGAAAACGCTGCGCAAAACGCGCTAACAGCATAATGTTGAGCCGAATAACGCTGCCGACCGCGCGGAAATAGCGCTGCATCAACTGCTCAACCGCACGATTGCTGAAGTCGATATCGACAAAACCGAAAAGCTCAGCGAGCGCAATTTGATGGTCAAACAGCAGGCGTTCTTCTTTGCGCTTAGCAACAGTGTGCAGCGCTTGGCGCATGGTGCCCAGTAGGGTTTCGCTATGCTCCAAAGCGTGGCGTTCGGGTGCACTGATAAATGCGTGTTCTTGCAGAAATGCCCAGCCCGCGCTGCCGCGTTCACTTGTTTCAAATGGGGATGCGAACTGACGCTGTGCAACCCAGCGGATGGTGTGCAAATCACGCAATCCGCCCGGGCCCTCTTTCAAATTCGGCTCATTATTGTAAGCGGTATCGCTAAAACGCTGGTGCCGCGCCGCCTGTTCGGCTAACTTCGCGGCGTAGAAATCCTTTGGTGCCCACAGCGTTTCCGGCCCCATTTTTGCAAGCAGCGCATCGGCCAACGCACCGGTGCCGCACAGCAAACGCAAGTCCAGCAAGCTGGTCATAAAGCTTAAATCTTCACCGGCGAATGCGATGGCGGCGCTGACGCTGCGCACGCTGATCGCCAAGTCCAGCTTGAGCTGCCATGCCAGCGCTTCAAAGGCAGCGATTTGTGCGGCAAGTTCAGGCGTCAAGCGTTCTGGCGTCAAAATCAGTAAATCAACGTCCGAATGTAAGAATTGCTCCGCCCGGCCAAAACCGCCGACAGCAATCAACGCTACGGCATCTGAGGGTTTGAAACACTCGCGCCACGTTGAGATCAACAGCCGTTCAACGCTAAGCGCTCGTGCGATCAGCTCGTTGCGGACGTTGGGAAATGGATTCGGTAGTTCTGCAGGCATAGGTTTGGGTTCAACTTTAATTTGGGCTAAATTTTGGACTTAATTTTTTGCAGCGTTGCGGTATTGTGCCTGCACCGACCTGCCGTGGAGTTTGACATTCGCTTTATCATTGCCTATCTGAGCCTTTCCGCAGTAGCCATTAGCGTTTGCAGCGCAAGTTACGCCGCAACGATGGCAGCAAATTCCAGCCCACGCCAGCGCGTAGTGATTAGT
The DNA here is from genome assembly GCA_038317875.1 of Lysobacterales bacterium. Lineage (GTDB taxonomy): Bacteria > Pseudomonadota > Gammaproteobacteria > Xanthomonadales > SZUA-5 > JANNYA01. The sequence continues at coordinate 1,291 of JBBQBR010000204.1, read as the reverse complement.
GATGACTACACCTCCTGGTTGCTCAAGGGCGAAGGCACCGAGCGCTATGGCGATGGCGAGGCGCTGCCGCGTTTATTGGCCGAAGGCTGGAGTATCGCCAGCGTCACGGCTGGTTGCGATGGCAAAGGCCGCACGATTTATGTGTTGCGGGCGCCATTGGAAGCGGTTAAGAAATAGCCTGGGCGTCGCCCAACCATCACATCACCGCAGGTGCGATCCAAAATGATGTTTAAAATATGAGTTTTTTCGAACCATATTTAAAGAACCGTTCGCGCCTTTAGCTTGTCGAAGGGCAGGTTCGCGCAAATACTGACGAAGCCATAATGCATTTCGAAGCTTGTGCGTCACGAAGTTTGCGGCTACATGCTTCGACGGGCTCAGCAAGAACGGTTTCCTTCAGCGCCACACCAAGTTTAGAACGGATTTTGAAACCTGTCTTCAAACATATTCCGAAAACATCACTTTGAATCGCATCCCATCACCGCTGGCACTTGCCACAATAAAGGCTCTGCCTAGGCCCCAACTTGGCGGCCTTTATCGGTTGGCCGCAGACTTTGCAGGGTTCGCCTTCGCGGCCATAAACAAATAGTTCTTGTTCAAAATAGCCCGGAGCGCCATCTGGGTTGATGAAATCCCGCAGTGTCGTGCCGCCGCGCGCAATGGCGTGGCGCAAAATGCCTTGGATGGCGTTAACGAGCCGTGTGCATTCGCTGCGGTTTAGTGAGCCAGCGGCGCGCTGCGGTTTTACCCGGGCTTGAAAGAGGCTTTCCGCGACATAAATATTGCCCACGCCAACGACGGTCGCTTGATCCATTAAAAAGCTCTTAACGACTTGGCTGCGGCCGCGGCTGCGCTCGTATAAATAATCGGCGGTGAATTCCGGCAAATTTGGGCTTGCATGCTCACTTGACAATTCGGTGAGCGGCTCGGGTCCCAGCGCCGCTAAAAGCGGATGCATGGTGTCGGGCGCTTGAAACATCAGGCAGCCAAAACGCCGTGGATCATAAAAGCGCAAGATTTTGCCGCTGTCTAATTGCCAGTCCACGTGGTCGTGTTCGCGCGGTTGTACGTCTGCATCGAGTACCCGCAGGCTGCCGGACATGCCCAAATGCCACAGCGCGCTGCCTGCTTGCGTGTGCATCAGCAGGTATTTTGCCCGGCGCGTGATGGCGTTGATGGCTTGCCCGTTAAGTGTTTGAATTTCAACGGGAATAGGCCAGCGCAAATTTGGCCTGCGCAACAGAATTTGATTGATACGCGCGTCGATCAAATGCGGCGCAAGGCCATTGCG
>JBBQBR010000203.1:0-5464 GCA_038317875.1 Lysobacterales bacterium | reverse complement strand
GCGTCGCCACCCTGCCCGCTCTGTTTGAGGGCATTGCGCTCAGCGCCGACCCGGCAGAATATGCCAGCACTCTCTACGCCGCCCTACGCGCACTCGATGCCCGTGGTGCGGCGCAAATTCTAATCGAGCGGCCGCCACAAAGCGCTGCGTGGGCGGCAATTTGGGATCGGATCTTGCGGGCTTGTGCTTGATTAAGTCAGCCTGCAGGCGCAACGCGCGGCGCATCAATTTCATCTAAGCATTGCTCTCGAACCTTTGCCAATGTCTTATCCGTAACGCCACGAAATGCCTTGATTCGCATCCGAATCTCATACGCTTGTGCAGCAGGGCGATCCACATATTCGGGGCCCGGCACGTTTAAGACCCAGTTCAGCGCCGAACATTGCAGTTTTAGAGCACTTACCTGCTCTAGGAAGAATCGAGGATTTACGCGTATGGTCTTTGCAAGTATGTCACCGAGCTCCTCCGCTAAGCCGCCATCTGAGCGGACGTAAAGACGATAGCCGAGCTGAAAGGCCTCCGTATCGCCCGCTTGAATCTGTAGCCTGAGTATTTGAAGGTCATCCGAATCGTATCCACCTCGTAGTGGTGTCGAATAGGTCATTGCGTCAACTTGCGCTGCGTTGGACGAAATCGGGTAGTCCAGGTAGCCCTCCCATGGCGTTGAAGCACAGGCAGTTGACGCAAACGCTAACAGGATAATCGCGAGATATTTCATACGATCCTTCCGCTGCAGTAAAAATGGGTGTGGACAACATCGCCACATAGGGATTGGCTACCGACTTATCGCCGCGCAGTCACCTTACCATCACGCGCCTTAATCTGACTAGCCTTAAAATCCCGCGCCGCGCGAATGAAGCTAATGAACAACGGGTGTCCATCGCGCGGTGTCGAGGTGAATTCTGGATGGGACTGACAGGCGATAAACCAGGGGTGGTCGCTGTGCTCAATCATTTCTACCAAATTACTATCTTTACTAAACGCGCTTAAAACTAAGCCGCTGGCACTCAAACGCTCGCGATAGTTGTTGTTGAACTCGTACCGATGTCGATGGCGTTCTTTAACCACATCCGTGCCGTAAATTTCGCGCGCTTTTGTGCCCGCTACCAACACACATTCTTGCGCGCCTAGGCGCATGGTGCCGCCTAAATCGGAATCTGCGCTGCGTCGTTCGAGTTCACCGCTTTCCGTTTGCCATTCGGTAATTAAGCCGATCACTGGATGCGCGCAGCTGCGGTCATTTTCGGTGCTGTTTGCGCCGGTTAACCCAGCAATATTTCGGGCATGATCCACGACCGCAGCCTGCATGCCGTAGCAAATGCCGAAATACGGCACCAAATTTTCGCGCGCATAAGCGCTTGCGGCAACTTTGCCTTCAAACCCGCGCTCACCAAAGCCGCCCGGCACCAAAATTGCATCCACACTGCTGAGTGGGTTGTCTGCGTCTGAGCTTGCCGTGTAGGTTTCGATTGCCTCAGATTCCAGCCACACCAGTTCCACCAGGGTTTTTTGGCGTAAGCCGCCATGGCGTAAGGCTTCGCTTAAAGATTTGTAAGCATCTTTGTGCTCGACATACTTGCCGACAATGGCCACGCGCACCGAATCAACGGGCTTTTCAGACGCTTCGACCACCTGCTTCCACTCGGATAGATCGGCCTTTTTGGCTTTGAATCGCAGGCGCTCAACAACGATTTGGTCCAGCTTTTGCGTGTGAAACCACATTGGGATCTTATAGATATTGTCCATATCGACTGCCGAAATCACGGCTTCAAGCGGCACGTTGGTAAATAGCGCTATTTTCTTACGCTCTGCTTCCGGCAATGGCTGCTCTGATCGGCAAAGCAATATGTCGGGCTGAATGCCAATCGAACGCAGCTGCGCCACCGAGTGTTGCGTCGGTTTGGTTTTTAGCTCGCCGGCGGCGGCGATAAACGGCACCAACGTTAGGTGCATAAAAATCGCGTTATCTTGCCCGCGCTCCACGCGCAGTTGCCGTATCGCTTCTAAAAACGGCAAGGATTCAATATCGCCGACGGTACCGCCCACTTCAACGATGGCGATATCGAAGCCTTCGGTCGCTTCGGTAATGCAGCGCTTAATTTCATCGGTGATATGCGGAATAACCTGCACCGTCGCACCCAAATATTCGCCACGGCGCTCTTTACGAATCACGGATTCATAAATTCGCCCGGTCGTGACGTTATTTTTCCGCGTCATGCGAGTGCGCAAAAAGCGCTCGTAATGGCCCAAGTCAAGGTCAGTCTCAGCACCATCTTCGGTAACGAACACTTCGCCGTGTTGAAACGGGCTCATCGTTCCAGGATCAACGTTGATGTAGGGATCAAGCTTCATCATCGTCACGCGCAAGCCACGCGCTTCCAAAATCGCCGCTAAGGATGCCGCAGCAATACCTTTCCCGAGCGACGACACCACGCCGCCGGTAACAAAAATCAATGAGTTCATGCAGCGCCCGGTTAAAAAAGAAATTTATTGGTAGCGTTCTGAAACTGTCAAAACGATACAACCGGGGCGTAATTTTAGCGACGCGGGTGTGGCTTCGTCCAACCTTATTTGCCCACTAGCGCAATTTACGCAAAGCTGTACAGCTTACCTATTTTTATTAGGATAATAACTATAAACCCGAACTTGCTTGCAACAACGCAAGCTGAACAAACTTACCTATAGTGCACATATTCTATCGCAGCCGCCTAGATTGCGAGCAAGCGGCGCGGGAACGGGTAGTGGCGCCGCTCAAACAACGAATATTTGAAACTTTAAGTACGCCACGCATTGTGGGTAAAAACCTGGGAAGGACATCATCATGGCAGCGAAAAAAACAAAAACACCTTTGAAAGCGGCGAACACAGCGAAAGCCTCCGTCACGTCGAAAGCAAGCGAAAGCAAAGCAGAAGCAAATACCGCCCTCAAAGGTATGGCGAACAAGATCATGGAATCGGGCCAACAGATTTGGCTTGCAGGCCTGGGCGCTTTTGCGAAAGCCCAAGAAGAAGGCGGCAAGTTGTATGAGACGCTTATCAAAGAAGGCTCAGCCTTAGAAAAAATCACCACCAAATACACCAGCGGCAAAGTTGACGAAGTTCGCGGCGCGGTTGAAAACACCGTTGCGCAAGTAAAAGACCGCGCGTCGGACACCTGGGATAAGCTGGAAAAAGTCTTCGAAGAGCGCGTTTCCCGCGCACTCGGCGGCTTAGGCATTCCCGGCCGTGACGAGCTAAACAATTTGGCCACGAAAGTTGATGAACTGTCGAAAGCAGTTAAGTCAATGAGCAAAGCACCGGCAGCAAAGCCTACGACTGCGGCGGCTAAGGCAGCACCTGCGGCAAAAGCAAAGCCAGCAGCAGCGCCTGCGCAGAAGACAGCACCGGCAAAAACGGCAGCGCCCGCTAAAAAGGCTGTACCGGCCAAAACGGCGGCACCTGCTAAAAAGGCGGCACCCGCTAAAGCGGTTAAATCTGTTCAATCGACCGTTGTCGATGCCGCTAAGAAAGTTCAAGCGCGTGCATCAAGCGCTGTCGCAAGCGCCACCAAGTCGGCGCAAAGCACGGTCGACCGCGCCAGCAAAGCAGCGCAAGCCGCTGTAAAGACCGTGACCGACGCAGTAACCGAAGTTACCGGTAGTTAATAGCAGCACCGAAGTCAAAGCAGCACTGAAACATTTGTAGTAACAAACTTTTAGGGCCCGCCAGCATTCCAGATACCTGCACAACGCATGATCTTGGGCCCGTAACTTCAAGCACCCACCAGTCGCTAAGCCGATCGCCCTCCCCGAGAGGTGACTGGTGGGTACTTCTTTTTTTAACTGGGCCGTATGCCCGAGTTTGACTTTTAAAGTCAGCTCGCTCGCTAAGTTAATAAGCCATCCGGATATTCCGGCTTTTGCTCACGCGCCAGTAAGCTACGCAGGCCTTCTGCCGGCGTAATTTGCTCATGCAATACCGCACGAACCCGTTCAGATATGGGCAAATCAATTTGATGCCGCACCGCTAAGCGCATCACTTCATCAGCCGTTTGCACACTTTCCACCACTTGCCCGATTTCAGCAATCGCTTGACTGAGGCCTTTGCCCTGCCCCAATGCCAAGCCTAGGCGTCGGTTGCGTGATAGATCGCCGGTACAGGTCAACACCAAATCCCCCAAGCCTGCTAAGCCCATAATGGTTTCAGCCTTGCCACCCAAACAAGCGTTTAGCCGCAGCATTTCGTTCAACCCCCGGGTGATTAGCCCAGCGCGCGCATTTAGCCCTAAGCCCATGCCATCGCAAATGCCAGTGGCAACCGCCATGACATTTTTCATCGCACCCCCCAATTCAGCACCGCGAATATCATCGCCGGTATAAGCGCGCATACCCTGACCGTGCAAAGTATTCGCAACTTCAAGGGCAAAGGTTTGGTCGTCAGAATGCACCGTCAGCGCGCATGGCATACCTAAGGCGACTTCTTTGGCAAAAGACGGCCCGGTAACTAATGCAATCGGCGCATCACTTTGCCCATCCACATTCAATGCCTCTTGCGCCACCTCATGTAAGAAGCGTCCTGAACCTAGTTCAAAACCCTTCGTCGCCCATGCAACGCCCGATGCCCGTGCACGCACGCTGGCGATAGGGCGCAAAACATCGCCGAACGCGTGCGAGGGCACGACGATCAGATGCATATCGGATGCTGCTGCAAGTTCTAGCAGGTCCGGCTGAAATGCGAGATTCGCGGGCAGCTCAATCCCTGGCAGAAAGCGTTCATTGCAGCGGCTGCGCGCCATTTTAGCAAGATCATCTGCGTTTCGCCCCCACAGACTGACTTGAAAGCCATTGCGCGCAAGTTGGGCTGCCAGTGCTGTACCCCAGGAACCTGCGCCGTAGACGCCGATTCGCTTTTTTTGTGGCTGTGGGTTGTTTGGCATCTGCATCGCTCGAAAAAACTAACGGCGTCGAGTGTCGCCAATTGCAGGGCAGAATCAAGAGCTATTTTTGCTTTGTCCAGGTGACAAATATATTGGGGCCATCGTCGTGACGCGATCTGGCTTCGTTGGCGTGGGTGCGCCTCGGCCCTTCGACGGGCTCAAGGCAGTCGAATTTTTTCAGAGAAAACTCAAACACGTTATTGCCTCTATCAATAGTAAAGCCAAAAAATAGCCGCTTGGGGGTATAGAAGCTAGATTTGGTGTCAAATACAGCGGCGGCGGCGAACTTCGAATTGTCATCCCGGCGCAGGCCGGGAACCGTTGGCTTTTCAAGTGATCTGAGTTCGGCGCAGAACGGTCGCACGGTCAAAATGGATCCCGGCCTGCGCCGGGATGACGGTGCGGTGGGTTTTACAGTGCGGTGTTAGTTGTTGCTAGTGGGGATCATGCACTGTTTGGAAACTATGAGGCATTCCTTGTGATCGACTCAATAATGGTGCTCTCGCGAAAATAAAAACGCCCCAGAAACTCGGTTTTAATCGAATTTCTG
>JBBQBR010000202.1:0-5470 GCA_038317875.1 Lysobacterales bacterium | reverse complement strand
GTGCAAACCGGCTTCAAACGGCAGAATTTTGTTCAACGGCAAGCTGTCCAAATAGCCCTCATTCGCTGCGTAAAGCGAAAGCGCAATTTCCGCGACTGATAGCGGCGCATATTGCTTTTGCTTCATCAGTTCAGTCACGCGTTGACCGCGCTCCAGCTGTTTGCGTGTGGTTTCATCCAGATCGGACGCAAACTGTGCAAACGCCGCAAGCTCACGATACTGCGCCAAAACCAAACGCACGCCGCCGCCAAGCTTCTTAATCGCCTTAGTCTGGGCTGCGCCACCGACGCGCGATACCGAAATACCGGCGTTAATCGCTGGGCGGATACCGGCGTTAAATAGATCGGTTTCCAAAAAGATCTGGCCGTCGGTGATTGAAATCACGTTGGTGGGTACGAAGGCAGAAACGTCGCCCGCCTGCGTTTCAATGATCGGCAGTGCCGTTAATGAGCCGGTTTTGCCCTTAACTTCGCCATTGGTGAACTTTTCGACATAGTCCGCGTTGACGCGCGCTGCGCGCTCTAACAAACGGCTGTGGAGATAAAAAACGTCGCCTGGGTACGCTTCACGACCGGGCGGGCGACGCAGCAACAGGGAAATTTGACGGTATGCGACTGCGTGCTTGGACAGATCGTCATAAACGATTAGCGCATCTTGACCGCGGTCCATGAAGTATTCGCCCATCGCACAACCAGAGTACGGAGCAATATATTGCATTGCTGCCGACTCAGATGCAGAGGCAACCACGATGATCGTGTGCGCCAGTGCGCCGTGCTCTTCTAGCTTACGTACAACGTTTGAAATAGAGCTGCGCTTTTGTCCAATCGCAACATAAATGCACTTAATTCCCGTGTTTTTCTGATTAATAATGGCATCAATCGCAACCGCAGTCTTGCCGGTTTGACGATCACCAATAATCAATTCGCGTTGACCACGGCCTACTGGAACCATCGCATCCAGTGCTTTGAAGCCGGTTTGCACGGGTTGGTCGACCGACTTACGCCAGAGCACCCCTGGAGCGACGCGCTCAATCGGGCTGCTGAGCTTGGCACCAATAGGGCCTTTGCCGTCGATAGGAATACCCAATGCATTGACTACGCGGCCGAGCAACTCGATACCAACAGGCACTTCCAGAATGCGGCCGGTGGTCTTACAAACGTCGCCTTCTTTGATCTGCTCATAGTCACCCAAGATTACGGTGCCGACCGAATCGCGCTCCAAATTTAACGCAAGCCCGAAGGTGTTACCTGGGAATTCGATCATTTCGCCCTGCATGGCGTCGGCCAAACCATGTACCCGCGCAATACCGTCGGCTACAGAAATGACCGTGCCTTCGTTGCGGGCTTCAGATGTGGTTTTGAAGTTATCAATTCGCGAACGAATTAAATCGCTGATCTCGGAGGGATTCAAGCTGGCTTGCATGCGCTTTCCACTTAGTAAAGGGATATTTGTTTCGCCTAGGCAAAACATTTGAACAAAGACTCGTTTTGCAAATGCAAAACAACCCATAAATCTAGCTACAACCAATAAATTTTGTTTTGCGTTCGCAAAACCAGATCTTGTGAAACAAAAATATTTACTACTTAATTAAATCAACTATGGGCGAGCTGTTCGCTTTGACCCTACGCCGCCAATTCCATATGTAACCGCGCCAGTTTGCCGCTCAGCGAGCCGTCAATGACGATGCTTCCCGCATCTAACACCGCACCACCGATCAAATCAGGCTGCAGCACAATTTCAAGCGTCACCGCGCGTTCAAAGCGTAGCGTCAACTTTTCGATCAACTGCTGCTGTTGCACCGCATCAATCGGCAATGCACTGCGCACGGTAACTTTCAGCGTGCGTTCGGCCGCTGCGCGGAGCTGCTCGAACTCAGTCTGCACGTCCGGCAGCAAGCTCAAACGGTCATTTTCCGCCAGCGCGGCCAAGTAATGCGCGTAAGTGGAATCTGGCGCTTCACCAACCGGCAATAGCAGCGCAACCCGCTTACTTGGCTGTAAGCGCGGGCTAGAAACCAAGGCCGAAATACGACTATCGCGGCATAACGCCGCGCTTTGTGCGATTTTGGCGGACCAAGACCCTAAGCCTTCACCGGCCTTTTGGGCCAGCTCAAAAGCGGCTTTTGCGTAGGGCCTTGCCAGCGTGATCATTGAGCTCATGTTTAAATCTCAGTAATCAGTTGGTCGATCAGCTGCTTGTGCGTGTTTGGATCAATTTCTTTTTTAATCAATCGGCTAGCACCTGCAATTACTAAATCAGCCAGTTTCGTGCGCAACTCGGCTTTAGCGTGAAGCGCCAAAGTTTCGACTTCTACACCTGCAGCGTTTAGTTGACGAGCTTTTTCGGCAACGCCCTCACCTTTGGCCTGATCCACCAGTTGGTTGGCCGTTGAGTACGCTCGATCTAAAATTTCCTGAGCCTTCGCACGTGCCGCTGTAATGATGTCTTCTTCCTTGCGTTTAGCATCGGCAACTTCTTTCCGCGCGTTATCCGCAGCAGCAAGGCCGTCGGCTATTTTCTTCTGACGCTCTTCGATGGCATTCATCAAAGGCGGCCAAATGAATTTCACCGTAAACGCGATTAAAATCGCGAATGCGAGCGCCTGGGCGATCAATGTCGCATTTATATCCATGGCGTATTAGTCTCCTGATTTGATTGCCGGGCCTGAGGCCAGACTTAGCTGACTAGCGACCGGCCAATGCCCGCGCCCGAGTGAACTGGCAGCCCGGACACGGCCGAACGAAAACTTACTGGGCTTGCATCGTTGCTGCTTTCGCGGCTTCTGCGCCATTCACCGCAGAAATTTGCGGGTTAGCGAATGCAAACAACAGCGCAACCGCCAAACCGATAATGAAAGGCGCATCGATCAAACCTGCGAGCAAAAACATTTTGCCTTGCAGCATCGGCGCCAATTCTGGCTGACGCGCAGTGGCTTCGAGGAACTTAGAAGCCATCAAAGCAATACCCAAGCAAGCGCCCAAAGCGCCCAGACCGATGATAATGCCGATCGCAATAGCCATATTGCCCTGGAGGGCGGCGATAATTGATTCCATGATGTTATCCTTTTGATTAATTGGGCTTTGTTAGGTTACGAGCTTGGTTGGAAAATTGACTGCTGTTTGAAGACTTTAAAAACGAAGTGCGGCAATACCATTAGAACGAGGGCAGCAATAAGTGCGGGGTTTAGTGATGCTCGACTGAAATTGACAAATAGACAGTCGTTAAAATCATGAAGATGAAGGCTTGCAACAAAACAATTAGTACGTGAAAGATCGCCCATGCCGCACCCGCAATCACCGCGCCTAAATAGGCAAGCGCGCCGCCTGCTTTAATAGCCAAACCTTCTGCGAGCAAATAGTGCCCGCCAGCAGTGGCAAGCAGCGCGATCAGCATGAAAACTAATTCGCCTGCATACATGTTGCCGAACAGACGCAGGGCCAAGCTGGCAACCTTACTGACATATTCGACGATATTCATACCCAGATTAACCGGATACAGCCACACTTTATTACCAAATGGTGCAGCGATTAACTCATGACCAAAGCCGCCAACGCCTTTTGCTGAGACGGCAAAACCAATCATCAGGAAAAACACCGTCATCGACATTGCCAGGGTGATATTGATATCCGCAGTGGGCACCAAGCGCCAATATAAATGCTGCGAATCTACACCCATCGTGCGCGCCGCAGAGCCCACAAGCTCCAGCGGAATGAAGTCCATCGCATTCATCGCCAGCACCCAGACAAAGATAGTTAGTGCGATGGGAGCCACAATTTTGCGACTGCCGTGAAAGACATCTCTGACTTGTCCATCAATAAATTCGATCACAATTTCAATAAATGCCTGCAGTTTGCCGGGCACGCCAGACGTAGCCTTACGCGCAACCAGCCAAAACAAACCCATAGCCAGAATACCCAAACCAACGGACATCACTAAAGAGTCCATATGGATATGCCAGAAGCCACCTGCAACATCGACTTTATTATGCGTCAAATGATGCTGCACATACTCAGTCGGCCCACCGCCTCCGGCGGCTGCCATGCTGGCCAGCAAATTCGTCAGTTGTCCGTTTAACGCCATAGCACTCAATTCTTTAGGTAACTTGCTAAAAAAAAACTTGGTGAAGATAAGGTGGTAAATGCTTGAAAAACTTTATTTCCGCTTCAACTTTGTCCCGCTGCAGGGAATTGCTAGGCCAACCAACTGATGAATGTAATTTGACACTTTGAAGAGATTACCGAACCTCGATGTGTTTAATACTTCGGCTGTCGCAAACCAGCTAAAATCACACTTAACTGCGCCGCTATCAAACCCAACAGCAGCGGCAATGCCGCCAGTTGCCAACTCGAAAGCGCTAAATACACCACTGCTAAAATCAACAACCACTTCGAAAAAGTTGCGCCCAGCACTTTCGCCAACGAATCTATCGGTGATGCTGCGCGCCGCAAACCTAAACCTGCTGCAGCCAGCGTTGCGATCCACACCGAAGCGACGCCGATAAAAAACGCCAATGCCGCTTCTTTGTTAGCTAGTACCAGGAATGTCAGAGCGCCCAATAATGCGACTACACACTGAAAACCTGCGATGCGCAAAAGCACCCGCCATGTTTGCTTCATCGTGCATCCTTAAAGTGCCCAGACATCGGCCCTGCAAAGCCATAAAAGAATAGCATTTAGGTAATCTGAGCGGCAACTCTAGAGCGCATGAAAACTGAACCTGCTTTCAGCCTAGAGCATATTGCGACGATTCCGGCTACGCTAGCGACCTTACGCTGAAACTTAAACTTACCCCCCGTTATCCCACACGCCCTGTCCAAACCCCGTCAAAGGATGACCAACAAATGTTGATTCGACATGTTTAGCCCGCTCGCGTTGCGCCAAACACCGCAGCCCATGACGTCAAAGATTTTAGCGATAACATTTGTTTTGCTACTGCTTTTTGCCTGGTTTGTATCCACCGTAGGCGAGGCAGAACGGCGCATTATTTCCCCCGCGCTATTGCCGTCACCGATTGAAGTGTTCGGCAGTTTGCCCGGTTTGCTGAGTGAGCGTGGTTTATTACCCGCCATAGCTGCCACCCTGGGACGTGTGCTTGCAGGCTTTTTGCTTGCGGTAGCGATTGCGGTGCCGCTCGGTATTTTAGCGGCCTCGCAGCGTTGGTTTGAATCCTTCATTCACCCGGCCATCGTTGGTCTGCGCAATGTTCCGATAGCAGCATTGATTCCGATCACCTTGCTCTGGTTTGGTATTAGCGAAGAGCAAAAAATTATGTTTATCTTTTTGGCGTGTTTTCCATTTATTTTTTCGGACGCATGTGCGGCGGTGCTGAATGTGCCAGAGCGCTATGTTGATACTGCCCGCACCCTGGGCGCGAGTGAGCGCCAAATCGTACAAAAAGTATTGGTGCCCTTGGCATTACCCGATATTTTTGCGAGTTTGCGCGCGCTGTTCGGCCTTGCGTTTGGCTACAT
>JBBQBR010000201.1:0-5485 GCA_038317875.1 Lysobacterales bacterium | reverse complement strand
GGTACTTAGCGGCACCGCGAAACTGCCAAAAACATCCTCGCTATTTGAGACCGATTTGCCCTATTTGCACGGTGGAGAGCCAGCCGCAAGGCCGTTTGTGCTGTAGCAGACGGCATATTTTAAAAGTTTTTGTTTATCGTTTTGCCAAGGCAAAACAAATTACGCGCCATTAACTCCCCCCCATTGCCCCGAATTTTTTGCAACCTAATTTTTGACGAATTTGATAGGACTGACTATGCGCACTCGACTAACCGCCCTCGCTGCTGGATTTATTGCTACTCTCGCCATTGCGCCGCAGCTACATGCGGAAGATTTGCTGCAGTCCTATGAACTTGCGCGCGCGAGTGATCCGCAGCTGCAAATCGCTGAGGCCGCGCGTGACCTGGCCGCTGAAGGCATCGTGCAAGCGCGCAGCGCATTACTGCCGCAACTCAATGCATCGGCGGGCTATCAGCATTCAAAAAACAATTTCCCGTTGAAAGATTCCGTTTCTCGGGTCGTCGTCGGCTCCGGTACGGGAACAACTAATGCAAATAATTACGGCGCGCAGCTGAATCAGACCATTTATGATCATGCCAATTACACCCGGCTAAAGGCGGCAAAATCCCAGGCAGAAAGTGCTGAAGCCTCCTTTCGTGCGGCGCAGCAAGCCTTGCTGGTGCGGGTAGCGACGGCGTATTTTCAAGTGCTTACCGCGCAAGACTCGCTTACTAGCTCCCAAGCCGAGGAAAAAGCGGTTGGACGTCAGCTTGAACAAGCCGAACAGCGCTACAACGTCGGTTTGACCGCGATTACCGACGTGCACGAAGCACGGGCACGCCATGACGGCGCAGTTGCGGCGGCGATTTTGTCGGAAAATGCTTTGGACGATGCAAAAGCGGCGCTGACTGAGCTAACCGGAAAAACCATTGATTCGGTGGTAACCGTGCGTGCAGAAATACCGCTGGTACCACCCAGCCCTGCCGATTGGCAAACGTGGGTGGAAAGCGCGATGAAATTTAGCCCTACGCTTGCAGCGCGCGCGGCTGATGCGAAAGCGAGCGAACAGCAAATCGCGACGGCGAAAGCGGCCCGATATCCCACAATTTCTAGCACCGTGAATTACTCTAACAACGGCAGTCGATCCAGTTCTGATTTAAGCTTTAGCAACATGCCGGGGCGCAGCGTCAGTTCTACTGATGATAACGATGGCTCGACGATCGGTATCAATGTCAACTTCCCGCTATTTTCAGGTTTCAATACCAGCTCGCGCATCCGCCAGGCCGTGCTTGATTCGGAGGTTTCCAAAGATCGCTTAGAACAAGAGCGCCGTGCGATTACGCGCGCCACGCGCAACGCTTATCGCTCAGTCATTGCCGGCGTCAGCGAAGTAGGCGCGCGCAAACAGGCCTTAGTCAGTGCCAATAGCGCGCTGGAAGCAACCGAGGCTGGTTTTGAAGTTGGTACGCGCACGATTGTCGATGTGCTGTTGAGCCAACAAGTACTGTTCCAAGCGCAACGCGATTATTCGCAAGCACGACATAATTTTCTAGTGAATGGCCTGCGGCTAAAATCATCTGCGGGCACGATTACGCTCGACGATTTGAAAGCGGTGAACGCGTTGTTGTCGGAATAGTTTCGCAAAAAACGCTAACGTCGCCTCTCACTGCAACGCGGCGTTAGCGAACAGGTTTCAGCTTTGCATCCAGCGTAGCCACTAAACCCTTCAATGGCGTCAGACAAAGCAAAAGGCCCAGCACCACACCGACGCTATTGGCTGCAAGATCGTATAAGTCCGGGCTGCGATACCACGTTAAACCTTGCAGTACCTCAAGCAGCGCGCCCATGCAAAACAGCGCAACTGCATAGCGTAGGTGCAACGTGAAGCGACTAAATAGTTGACCAAAGTAAAAGCTCATGCTGCCATAAGCGGCAATGTGCTCATACTTGTCAAAGCCCTCCGGTAACTGCACCGGTGGCGTCGGCATTGGAATTAGGGAGGCGATAAAAACAAAGGCCAGTAAAGCCCAGGCCATCGCCCACCAAAGTGTTTTAAGTTTCAATTCGCGCATTTATGGTCCATTTTAACCGTGTAGCCATGCGCTCAAAGACTGCTACGCAGGCCCAGTCTGTTCAATATTGGCGCGCGGGCAGATTCTGGCAATTCGCGCGCAAATGCCATTAACTTTATTCTGTCGCCCATCTCGCTGGGTAAGGTCAGAACCCGCACTTGTTGGCTTAACGCCATGCGTGCGCGCTCTGAAACGGTGTTCAGATTTTCTAATGCCTGCGCCAATGCACCTTGAATCAAGAATTCAGCTTGGCTCATATACGCCGCTAGCTCTAATCCGCAGCCCGCGCCGGCTTCAGCAAGGGCGGTGAATTCGACCGAGCTGCTTAAGTCCACCAGGCCTGGATACCAAAAAGGTGCGTCAAACATACGCTGCTGGTAGTGGCATACCAGGGTGCCCGCGCTGCGTTCGGGCAAATAAAACTCATGCCGTGGGTAGCCATAGTCAAACAAAAAAACTAAGCCTTGCTGCATCGACGCGGTTAAGCCCGCCAGCCATGGCTCAAGCTGTGGCTGTATTTCTGAGCGATAGCCAAGCGGCAACAGTTGAAGCAAATCTGGGCCTAGTCTGGTCAAAATGCTCGGCATGGTTGCGCCTAGCGTGTAATCGAAACTTTTACCAAGCGTGCAAACGCACAGCTCGCGTGCGCCATCGGCGCTGATTTCAAAGCGCTTCGTCGGCAGCGCGTCGACAATTTCATTGCCCAGCACAATGCCATGCCAAGGTGTGCTGGGTGGCGCGTCCAGCCACTCGACTATCCCCAGCAGTTCCGGCACTTGCTTTGTAATCGCTTCACGTTGACGCTGCCTTAAATCTGCCGAGCGCTCCAGTAGCCAGTATCGATACGGCAGCGCACCCAGACCTTTTAGCGTGCGCAAAATATCCGCTGCCATTGCACCCGTGCCGCAGCCAACCTCCAAAATACTGGCCCCAGGCATAGCGCTCAGCGTCGGCACTAGCGTCGTTGCAATGCAGCGCGCAAAAAGATCACCCAGAGTGGGTGCCGTTACAAAATCACCCCCGGCCCCAAATTTGCTTAACCCAGCGCTGTAATAGCCCAAACCTGGGGCATATTGGCAAAGTTCAAAATAACGATCAAAGCCGATCGCACCGCCTGATGCGGCAATTTCTTCACGAATAAGCGCGCTAAGCCGGTCGCTGTGTTTGATCAGTTCATCGGGGGGCTGGGGCAGAGGCAATTGGGTCATTGGGTTTAGTCTGAATCCGGCACATACTATCGGCTTGCCTTAGAACAATCGAGATTATGGCCAACTTGCATCCCCAAGCTTCACGCGCGGTCATTGAACAATTGATTCAACAACGCCTATTGCCGAACGCCGATATCGCTGCGATCGACGCCCAAATGTGGCAGCTCTTTGGCGAACAATGGGCGATTCTTTATACCGACTTGGTTGGTTTTTCGCGCAAAGTTGAATGCTTTGGCATCGTGCATTTTTTGCAGATTATTTATCAATCGCGGCAGATGTTCGAACCGATAGCGGCGCAGTTTGGCGGACAAATACTGAAAGAAGAAGGCGACAGCTTGCTGATGATATTCCGGGATCCGGTGGCGGCGTTGCAGGCGGCGCTAGCGATGCATCAAGCGTCAGAAAATTTCAGTCTGGACAAGCTTGAGGAAAATCGCGTTGATCTATGCGTGGGATTAGGATGGGGTCAAGTTTTAAAAATAGACGATGTCGACGTGTTTGGCTCGGAAGTTAATAGCGCCTGCAAGTTGGGCGAAGATCGCGCCAAAAAGGGTGAAACGTTAGTCACTGAAGCATTCGCGCAGGCGGTCATGGGCAAAGGTGACTGGGATTGCATAGCGATTGATATCGAACCTTTAGCGACCAGCCGGGTTTATCAAATTCGCGGGCGCAGCGGTTAATTTTATTGAGGGTATGCCAATGTTTAGAGCATTCGTAATTTCATTGCTGTTTGCTGCAATTGCTTCAGTTGCCGCTCTTGCACAGGGGCAGTCACTTGAGGCAACTGCACAATCCGGCTCAATCCCATTCGGCGATAACCGTGACAGTGGCGCCTTCGCGAAGGTAAATGGCATTAGCCTCTACTATGAAGAGTACGGTAGCGGGCCGCCCGTGCTCGTTTTGCATGGCAATGATCAAAGCATTGAAGCGATGTCGAGCCAGATTAGCGCCCTGTCTCAGCACTTCCGAGTGATCGCGGTGGATAGCCGGGGACATGGCAAGAGCGGCATGGGGAAAGGCGTACTGACCTATGTGCAAATGGCAGAGGACTGCAGCCAATTGCTAGACGAACTCAATCTCAATTCTGCGTATGTGCTCGGGTGGAGTGATGGCGGTATCGTGGGTTTGCTTCTAGCCATCAAGCACCCGGCAAAAGTAGTGAAGTTGGCCGTGTTCGGCGCTTCACTGAACCCGCCTGGTGCACACGATTGGGCCTTTGCTTGGGTTAATCGCGAGAACAAAAAGATTGACAGCATGATCAAGAGTGGGGACACCAGCCGGTCATGGAAACAATACCAGCAGATCCTAAATTTGTTGCTCACTCAACCGGATATTCGTCCGTCTGATCTCAAGACGATCTCTGCGCCAACGCTCGTCATGGCTGGCGACAAGGACATTATTCGCACTGAGCATACCGTTCAGATATTCGAAGGAATTCCCAATGCGCAGCTCACCATTTTTCCAGGTGCGATGCACTTCATGCCGACGCAGAGTCCGAATCTGGTCAACACGACCGTGCTGAGCTTTTTTCAAGGCGCATTCAAAAGGCCAGACTCCAAAACCTACTTGCAATAGGCCAATCATTTTTGGAAAATTTGAGAATTAAGCTGTCAACTGCTTGGCCGCGCGCAATGCCGCATTTGACAGCACCCTTATGGATAACGTCGCCCCAATCAGTTGGGGCCGACAATGGCCCTCCCGCCAGCTGGCACTTTCTCTCGCCCACTGCGAAACTAGCGGTTCTAACTATCTAGAGTACGAAGCAATGATAAAAAGATTTGATGTCGGCGTCCGCATGTCCGAGATGGCTGTTTATAGCGGCGTCGCCTACCTAGCCGGCCAAGTGGCTGGCGATATGAGTTTGGATGTAGCCGGCCAGACCAGCCAAGTTTTGGCCGAGATTGACGCGCTCTTGGCGCGTGCGGGTACGGACAAGAGCAAAATTTTGCGTGCGCAGATATTTCTGGCAGACATCAACGAGTTTGCCGGTATGAATGCCGTTTGGGATGCGTGGGTACCTGCTGACCACACACCGCCGCGCGCCACGGTAGAAGGCAAGCTCGCCAAGCCCGGCTATCGCGTGGAAATTGTGGTCACAGCGGCAGTTGAGACTGCCCCAGCCTAGGAAGGGATTTCACCCATGCTAAAGCCATTAAGTTTTAGCTGCGCGGAAATTGCAGGAGAGTTTTCAGGGTGCGATCAGCGCCGCGCACTCAGCGCACCAGG
>JBBQBR010000200.1:0-5528 GCA_038317875.1 Lysobacterales bacterium | reverse complement strand
TCCGTTGAACCGGGTCGAAATCCTATGAGGGTTGTTGCAGTACAGCAAAATTGCCTCAATCAAGAATCAGCCAATCTAGAGGCAATCATTGCAAGCATTGCGGGTGATGGGCGTTTGTGGGCGGTATTGCTGAATTCTTGGGGTGCTGACTACGTGTTCGAACAAATTCCAGCGGACTTTGAAGCTATGGCCGATTTGCCGACACACCGCGATTCGTCCTTTGGTGCTTTGGGATACGTATTGGCGCAGACCCTTGTTCAAAAGCGCGATCTTCGCGCGGTCAACGAAGTACGGAAGGTCTGGCACGAGGAAAATCGGCGGCGAAGCACCCACACTGAAGGTGGGTTGCGAAGAATCGTACAACTGGGGTTTCGGCTACAGGACACTTTGGAGGCACGTTTGCTTTGGAACGAATTCTTTGAAAAAGTATGTGACGATGATGAATTGCTGCGTGTAACCGTTTCTGCCCTTTACGGCAATGGGCGCAAATGGTTACATGCGCAATGCATTGCGGATCTAAACAGCGATTTTTTACACCGCATTGCGCGAGGTGCCTGCTTTGCTGGCGTCGCAAGTTTCATTGACTTGATTGAACTTGCGTCGGAAAAGAAACGCGAAGTTTCAGCATGGGTGGAAAGAGCAATTAAGTTTGGCGCAGAACAAGCAGAATTCGCTGCCCGCGCGATACATTGGCGCCACGTTTACTGGAACGCTCCGGACTGGCACACCGCGCTGGCAGCATGGGTTTTACATTTGGAAGTGATTGATTACAGGCACCACCTCGATAGCTTTTTTCCAGATGAATCGCTAACTGAAATGGGGGTTGACCGCGAGCGCTACTGGAGAACATTTAAGAAAGACATCAACCATGAGGCTGGTCGACGAGCGAAAAAGATGAAAGAAACGCTTTACGGCTCAAGGTTACCGAACGGTATTGGACGTTGGGAATCATCGCGGCATTCAGTTTGATTGCGGGGCAAAGATCCTCTATCGTGAGGCGATGTCTCTTGAATGTCGGGCTTAAAAGGCGAATTTGCGCGCTACGCTAACCGCAAACCTCCGAAATCGCCACAACCAGCGCCTTCAGCGGCGCATCATTGACCAAATAATCGTCTAGAGCTTGTGCAAGCACGCCTTGGTAGGCCTTTCGTGCATCCCGATGCAGCAAAAAGTTCGCGGCCGTATTTGCAACCTCGTCCGCTGCGACGACGCAATGCTCAAGCCCAAGCGCTGTCAACATCGCTGAGCTTTGGCGCCCACGCATAAATTCACCGGGCGATGTTACCAAGGGCAAGCCCATAATCAGTGCATCGAGGCTGGTGTTGCCGCCGCTAAAAGTATGACTATCAAGCGCTACATCACAGGCGCGCACGATCTGCAAAAAATGGGCGCGATCGGTCATTGGTTGCCAATGTAGACGCTCTGGATTTAAATCGTGCGCATCGAAAGTCGTTTCTAAACGCAGTTTGATTGCATCATTTACGCCGCTATAGAAGGTATCAAACAGTATGAACTGTGCGGTTGGTGCGGCATGCGCCAGCGCCACCATACGCAAATCGTTGTCCGGCAATAGTTTGAACGGCGATTGCGCGACTAACACGCGCCCGCCCAATGGTAAACCAAGCTCAGTGGCGGTGCGAACCGTTGGTAGCTTTGGCTTTAGGTAACGCGTGCCTAAGCCTGGGAGCAAAATTTGCGGCTCGCTATAGTGCAGCGCGGAATTTTCTGGCTCCATCTCAGCGCAGCTAAAATAGCTGTCGATAGTCGGCAAACCGGTAGTGACTGGATGGCCCCAAGCACACAGCTGCACACGCGCAAGTTTCATACTCGCCAATGTTAAGGTGCGTCCGTCCATGCCCAATTCTGGGTAAATCAGCACATCTAAACCACGGCCGGCAATCGTCTCGGCGATTTGCTCAAGCGTGCCTTTTAGGACAGCACCATGGTCACAAGCCGCGATTAAGCGCTCAGTAAGCGCATCACTTTCGGGGCCTAGCTGATAAAGCTCCACCGAAAACTCGGCCGCTTTTAGTGCCGTAATCCAGCTAGAAAAATAGCTTCCGACGGTGCAATTTCGCCAAAAGCTCGACAAAAAACCGATACGTCTGGCAACCACGGGTGCGCGCGCTGGCAGGAAGCGCGCACTTTGATCACACAGCCAGCTGCCATAGCGGCTTTGCAGCTCAAGATCATTTTGCCCCTGATACGCCAACAAAAAATTCGCGTGCGCCATATCAGCTAAACGCAGCGGCGCGGGCGCATCGACAAGCCGCTTTAACGCCAAACTATACTCGTTACGCGCCTGTGCTAGATGGGCATTGTCCTGATAGACATGCGGCAAACAGAGCGCGCGCAGGCGGTGTGCTACCCCTTCATCTAACTGACCGATTGCGGCGGCTGCACGATCATCATTATCCAAATCTAGGCGTCGGCTGTGCACAAGACGGGCGTTAGCACGCAATGCTTTAAGCGCAGCATCGAAAGGCGTTTGCTTCAAAGCGCGCTCAAAAAAAGCCAGCGCATCGGTCGTGTTTTTCAAATCCACGCACGCCGAACCGGCATTCACTAACGCATCCATATGCAGCGGATCCAGCCCTAAAGCAACCTGCGCGACGCGCAATGCACCCGCTGCATCCCCGGCTTTAAGCCTTTGTGCCGCCAAATTCGCATTCGCTTGAATGTATGCCCGCGACACGCCTTGATGGTCTGGAGTCAACAGCCGCGCCTCGCTGAGCGCGCTGACTGCGGCTTCCATATCATTTTCCGCTATCGCCGCATTCGCTCGCGCGAGCAGATTTTCTAAGCTTTGTGATACTTGGGTGCGCATACCCGCAGTATCAGCCTAGGCGTCGCGCTCTTTCAACCACTTTGAAATTGCCGGTGGCACTTCGCGCTGGGCTCGGCCGCTGACATAAATACCAATATGTCCGCCGGTGAATGCCAATTGCGTATAGTCCTTGGTGCCAATCAAGCCTTGTAGCGGCTTGGACGCACTGGGCGGTACCAAATGATCTTGCTCAGCAAAAATATTGAGCACCGGCACTTTGATGTTTTTCAGGCTAACCGGGCGTCCATCAATTTCCAACCCGCCGTTGACGAACTTATTGGCTTGATAGAAGTTTTTAATGAACTGACGAAAAGCTTCGCCGGCTTGGTCTGGACTATCAAAAATCCATTTTTCCATGCGCAGGAAGTTTTCCAGCTCTTTTTTGTTATCCAAAATATCGACTAAGCCGACATATTTTTGCGCATTCAAACGATACGGTTTGAGCGACAAATAACACTGATTCATCAAATCTGCGGGCACATTCCCTAAGGTGTCAACGAACAAATCAATGTCCATCGACTGGGTCCAATGGCTGAGCATATTGTCAGGCGTATGGAAATCGACCGGTGTGACCATTGTGATCAGGTTTTTGATCTTTCCTGGGTTTAACGCAGCGTAGCAAAGGCTGAACACGCCGCCTTGGCAAATACCCAGCAAATTAATCGCAGGCAATTTGTGGCGCTTGGCAACAACGTCGACACAGCGGCTCAAATAGCCATTGATGTAATCGTCCAGCGTTAAGTAGCGGTCTGATCGGTCTGGGTAACCCCAATCGATTAAATAGACTTCATGGCCCATCGCCTGCAAATTGCGCACGATTGAGCGATCTTGTTGCAAATCAACCATGTATGGGCGGTTGACTAGCGCATAGCTAATCAACAGCGGCGTTTTCACGGTGACTTTGTGCTCGGACTTAAAGCGGTAAAGCACCAGCTTATCTTCTTTGTAGATAGCTTCTTTGTCGGTGCAGCCGTACTGCACGTCATCAAGCTGGCCTAATGTTTTCAGGCCTGCCGCCAATTTTTCATTGAACTTAAGCGCTTCATTGAGCGCTTTTTCTGGCGTAATTTTGAAAGGTGTCATGGGTTTTCTGCCTTATTTTTTACGCGCTGGCGCGGTTGGTTTAGGCGCAGCTAACTTTGCTGCGGGCGTTTTAGCCGTAGCCTTTTTAACAGCAAGTGCTTTCGCCGCACTTAATAGATTGCTGCCAGTTTGCTTTGTAGCGCTTGATTGCTCTGCAACTTTTGCGACTGCCACTGCCGGTTTCGCAACTGCTGCTTTAACCGGCGCTGCTTTCACAATCTCAGCTTTAACCGGTGCAACTTTGACTGCCGCAGGCACGACGCTAGCGGGCTTTGCTGCACGGCCTGCCTTAAGTTCGGCAATTTCAGCTTTCAGTTCACTTAATTCGGCGCGCAAAGTGCGGCGTGTTTCAGCCAGTTTTTGGTGCACGCCTTCCAGCTCAGACCGTGTTGGCATGCCAATTTCGCCGGTTGCCAGCTCAATTTGCTTTTGCACGTTGGCGCGCACACGCATCTGCGCATCGACCAATTGCCCGTAAGCGGCTTGATACTCTTTACTGAGCGCCACTTCGGCGAACGACTCTTCCAGCGCATCAATCCACAAGTCGTAAACCGCTTTTAGCGAATCCAGCTGGCGGCCCGGCTCATTGCGTTCTTCAAGCTTGCCCTGCATGCGCTCGATCGCCATTTGAATCGATTTCATTTGCAGCGCTTGGTAGCCCTGCATCGCTTGCATGTAGCTGCCGATATGCTTGATTAACGCCTGCTTGCGCTCTTGGCTTTCGCGGTTTGAGCCAAACGCTGGCATATTCAGGAAGTTTTCGAGGCTCAATGTTTTCGGATCAAAACTGCCATTAAAACCGGCGCCACCGAAACCTGTCCCGCCGAAACTAGGAAAATTCGGCATCGCGCCAAAACCTGCGGTGCTTCCCATTCCTGGAACACCCATTCCCGCCAACCCTAAGCCATTCATTCCTGGAATCTGCATACCCGGCAAATTAGAGAATGGATTATTTTTCGCGAGCTCAGCCAGCATTTGTTGCCCAAGCGCGGCAAAATCGATGGCGCTACCGGCCTGATCACCTTGGCTTGCGGACTGATACATTTTTTCCAGCATGCTGACAAAGCCTTTGCCTTGACTCATAACTTGATCAAACACACCTTCATGCGCGTTGCTGTTGCTGTTGGCGCCACCATATAGCTTGGCAAATTGCTCCATTCCTTCTGCCCAGCTTGGACTTTTA
The DNA here is from genome assembly GCA_038317875.1 of Lysobacterales bacterium. Lineage (GTDB taxonomy): Bacteria > Pseudomonadota > Gammaproteobacteria > Xanthomonadales > SZUA-5 > JANNYA01. The sequence goes on along the minus strand of JBBQBR010000200.1, from coordinate 435 downwards.
GCCGAAGTGGCATTGGCACCCATAAATTTCTCGCCAAGCTCGTTGAGCCCCTTTAAATATTGTTCTGCGCCTGACTGCATTGCGCCCAAAAATTCGTTTTGCATACATCCTCCCGAAAGTAGTGTGATGGTAGCTTTCATTTATGTTGCAGCGCAACATATTACAAGGTTCTGCGTTATGCCGGGTTTATAGCCGCGTATTCAATACCCGATCATGTCAAGGTTTAACGTCAATTACCGCATTGAAGCAGGCGGATTGATCCACAAATTTGCCGCCGTGGTTTCCAGCAAAACCTTGAACAACACGTCCAGTTGCGGCGGCATTCGCGTGCTGGCTCCGCTCGCATCTGGGGCGCTGGCACAGCCCAAATTTTGCCTTATGTCTTTGCTAATCCCAGCGATTTCAATCTGCCAATGCAGCTCGCTTTGGCCCATA
>JBBQBR010000199.1:0-5538 GCA_038317875.1 Lysobacterales bacterium | reverse complement strand
GTAAATATTGACTATTAAACGGCTTGTCGATTGCTGCGCGCAAGCTATGGATATGAACGCGCAAACTGTCGCTATCGGGCAGTTCTTCGCCCCAAACCCGTCGCTCAAGTTCCTGGCGCGTAACGACCGAAGGCGAAGCCTCCATCAAACACTGTAGCAATTTGAGCGCAATTGGATTGAGCGTGATTTGCTGCTCCTGGCGGGTGACCACCAGCGTGTCTAAGTTGAAACTGAGTTCGGACACATCGAGTATTCGAGCGACCGGCGGCTTTGATCGGCGTACCAGCACCAAAAGTCGCGCCTCAAGTTCCTGCAGCGCAAAGGGCTTAACCATGTAATCGTCAGTGCCGGTGGCAAAACCCGCCAACTTCTGCTGCAAAGAATCACGCGCAGTCAACATCAAAACCGGCGTCGGCTTGCGCGCTTCCGTACGCAATTTTTTGCAGACATCAAGGCCATCCATGACTGGCAGCATTAAATCCAGAACGATGACGTCAAATTCATTGGCTGCAGCCATCGTATAACCACTGCCGCCGTCACGGGCAAAGTCGACCACATGGCCGCGATCTTCTAAATAATCGCCAATGTTGGCGGCGATATCGGGGTTGTCTTCAATGACGAGGACACGCATAGACATTTGATGCTCCTTTGCCTGATTTAATGAACTTAACGTTTTTAACGAATTTAACAAGTCTGGTGAAGATAGTGCCTGCCTTGGTAAATTCCAGTTAAGGTGGTGGAAATGGACATCCACACAGGACTGTCATTCAGTTTCAATTTGCGGCGACAATTAGGGATGGACTTGGAAGGGATGGACATGGACACGCATGACCCGAGCGCAATGATCGCTTGCAATCCGGTATCGACTATTCGTATTCAGGGTATCCCAGGATTTTGCCTACGGCCATTTGCTGCAACTGATGCACCGCGATTGGCTAAATTAGCCGGCGTAACCTCGATTGTGCGCTATACGCTGGGCATTCCGTTGCCTTATAGCGTTGACGCTGCAGCAGAATGGATTGCGGGGCTGGATTCTCGTTTTAGCGACGGAATTGAGTTGATTTATGCCCTCAGTTTGCGCGGGCATCTGGTGGGTTCAATCGGTTTAATTTTCGAGCCGGAGCATCAACGCGCGGAGATCGGCTATTGGCTAGGCGAACCCTATCGCGGGCGTGGATTGACGCGCGCTGCAGTACAGGCAGCGTGTGAGCACATCTTTAATGCGCGCAAAATCACCCGCGTTTACGGCCTATGTTTCCCAGAAAATACCGCAAGTCACGCGGTGTTGCGGGGCGCCGGCTTCCGGCGCGAGGGCAAATTACGCGCGCACATTGTTAAAGACGGCCGCGCCGAGGACGTCGTTGTATTCGCAAGAACGGCTGCTAGATCGAAACGGCGGCCCGCACCGACATACTAGGTGATTGGATTTATCTAAGTGCTTGGATTTATCTAAGTGCTTGGATTTATCTAAGTGTTTGGATTTATGTTGTACCTGTTGGCTTTTCGGCACCCACCCAGGCAGCGACAATAATGCCGATTTCATACAGCAGGCACATTGGAATTGCCATCAACAGCATCGAAATTGCGTCTGGCGGCGTCATCACCGCGGCAACGACAAACGCGCCGACTATCACATAGCTGCGCGCTTCTCGAAGTTGCGCTATTGATACCCAGCCAAGCGCAACCAAAATCACCACGGCGACAGGAACCTCAAAGGCGACGCCAAAGGCAATAAACGTCACGATCACGAAATCTAGATACTTGCCGATATCGGTCATAACCGCGACCCCTTCAGGCGCTACGGCGTTAGTAAACTTAAAGACCGCTGGCAACACCAAAAAGTAAGCAAATGCGCAGCCTACATAAAATAGCCCTGTTGCGGACACCAAAAGCGGCACGGCCAACCGCTTTTCTTTGTGATAAAGCCCCGGCGCGACGAAAGCCCACAGCTGGTAAAGCACCCAAGGCGCTGCCAAAACTAAGGCCGACATCAACGCTAACTTTAGCGGCGTCAGAAACGGCGAGATCGGATCAGTGGCAATCATTTGCCCACCCACGGGCAACATTTTCAAAACCGGTAGCGCTAGCCAGCCATAAAGCTTATTTGCAATCGGCATCAACAAAAGCAAGCAAATCAGCACGCCAACAATGGCGCGCAATAGCCGTGTGCGCAATTCCAGCAAATGCGCGATCAACGGTTGCTCCGTGTCCGTGCTCATGGTGTTGGGCTAATTTCAGAGGTGCCAGCAGCAGTTTCAACGCTTTTAGCTTGTATGCGGGTCGTTGCATTTAAGTCGCTTTGACCATCTAAGCCGCTCGGCACAGCCAAATCAGCCGGGATACTTTCTGGCACGGCCACTGCTTGCAAAGGTTCCCTGACAGACTGCATCATGACATCGACGTTGTGCTCAATTGCGGTTTTCGCCTCGGCAAAAGGCTGCTGCAATGCGTTCGACAAAGCGGCTGGTGCCGCAGCAATTTGAGCAAACTGCTTTTTGAGCTCGTCCGCTTCTAACTCGCGTTCAACTTCGGACTTAAGGCTTTCAAAACTTTGCCTCGCTTTGCGCAAAAAAGTGCCCGCCATGCGCGCCGCCTTCGGCAAACGCTCAGGACCAAGAACAATCAGCGCAATGACCGCGATGACCGCTATTTCACTAAAGCCAACCTCAAACATCTTTGATTACGCTTTGTGCTCGTCTTTCACTGTGCTAGCCGACGCCTGCGCGGGTGGATCGGCTTCCAGTTTCGCCTGCGGCTGATCACTCGCCATGCCGTCTTTAAAACCTTTGACAGCAGCGCCTAAGTCTTTGCCCGCATTGCTGAGCTTTTTGGTGCCAAAAATTAGCACCACGACAACCAGTAAAATTATTAAATGCCAAATGCTTAAGCCCATGACCATTGCTCCGTTTTAGGAAAATCGGTTTTAAAAAGTCGAAAGTGACCTACTGAGCGCAAGACTCATCCGCCACAAGATAACTTTAACGCGAGCGGTGTGCACGCGTTGACAATGAACGAACTACGCTTTGGGATACATAACGCGGCGAAAATCATTTTATCCACTCAGTTATTAGCGTAGCAAGCCCGCAAAGCGGGTAATTTTGCGAAGCGAAACGTAGTTTCATCAAAGTGCAATAAAAAAGTGCGCGATATGTAATCAGTCGACGTCTTTACCTAAATCATCATCCACGACTTGCGTAGCAGCCCATTCCATCGCTTCGCGTTCAGCGCGCTCACGCTCGAATTTCTCAACGGTCGCTAACAACTCGTCCGTCACTTTATTCGCCGCGATTTCACGCAATGCCAATACAGTTGGCTTGTCGTCCGCAGGCGGCAACATAGGATCAGCGCCTTTAGCGAGCTGACGCGAGCGTTTGCTGGCCATCAACACCAGATCAAAACGATTAGGAATAACGAATAAGCAGTCTTCGACGGTAATGCGTGCCATGGAACGGCCCCGATTTGCAGATAAGGGCGCGGAGTGTAGCGTTTTAGCGTGGTTGCATTCCAGTTTTTCGCTGAACGCGATAAAGCACACAACTCTTTTCGTCTTCGTTTAGCTGCTGGCGACGCTTAATCCTCGGCTTGTGCGGCTTGCATTGAAACACCGTCAGCGAGCGCATCACATTGCGCCTTCAACGCATCTACCCGAACCAGCCACCAAACTCTGCGATTGGCTTGACCTAAGTTAACGCTTTGGCTTCGCGCGACACAAATACCGAGCGCATCGTCCAAAATAAAGAGCGCGCGCGCGTCGGGCTTTTGCCGCAACCAAGCAAATGCCGCGCTGCGTTGTGCACCGGGCAACGCTAGGAAGCCAAAATCAGTTTTGGGCCCCGCAAGCTGAAGGTAGTTTTGCTCCTTCCATGCCACCAAGCCAATCGTCACGTCAGACCCGACCGCGGCACGAGCGCGCTGCATAACCGCGCGCGAGCTGGCAGTCGCATCAAATATCGGATAGCCAAAAAAGCCAAAAATCATCGTCCAGACGAGCGTCAAGGCACAACAGTAAGCGGCAAAGCCTCCGCGTCCACGTCGCCAATAGAAGGCTAGAGCGCAACCTAAAACGCCAACTGCGCCAACGCCAGCAAATAGCGCCCAAACGGCGTCATTGGCACCCATAAGTTCATAATTGGCTTCAAAAGTGCGCTCAAACTTCGGCTCCGCGAGCAACGCTGCTACACCACTGCCCAAAAGCGCGCTGGAAAGTAAGGCCGCGAAGCTGTAACAAAGCACGTGAAAACCGGTTCTACGCATGGCTAACACCAATGCCGGCCCGCTAATTACCGCTAACATTGGCAAGGCGGGCAAAATATACATATCGCGTTTGCCCTTCGAAAGGCTAAAAAACACGAATACGCAAAGCACCCAGCCCAATAGAAGCATGTAGCGCGCGTCGGGTTTCCTAAAATAACTTGGCCAGCTCGACGAGCTAGAAACTAGATTCACGCCGCGCAACCGCCGCCACCATCCGCGCAGCGCCCACGGCAGAACAAAAATTACCGGCATCCAAGTGCTAAGTACTACTTCAGGAAAATAAAACGGCCCCTGCTGATGGTGCCAGGCTGCAGCAAAGCGCTGCGCCGTTTGCTTAAACAGAATATTTTGCAAGTACGCCAAATGCTCCGGTGTTGGCGCAATGTAAACCTGCCAAAGCACAGGTCCTAGCCACAACGCAATCGGCAGCAAAAAACCACCTGCGACTAACAGTATTGCTTTCCATGTATTGCGCTGCGGCGTTTGGTCATGCGCCGCTGTTGGCAAATGCGCCGAGCCTCTGGCCTGCAATCGCTTTGCCAATAGATAAGGCAGAAACATTAGTAGCGCAATCACCCCAACACCTTTGGTAATCACGCCTACACCCGCGAAAAAAGCACCCATAAATAGCCAGCGCTGTTTGCCACCCAACAACATATACCGCAACAGCGCATAAACGCTCAAAGTGACCAAAAACACCAGCAGCGGATCGATCTGCGCTTTCTTAAATTGATAGCTAAAATGCACGGTCAACAACAATGCCAGGGTGCTTAGGCGTGCCGCGCGCGCGCCGAAAAGGCGCAAACTCAAATCAAATACCAGCAACAATATGCCCAAGCCGGCCAACAGGGAGGGCAATAAAAATGCGGCATCCCAACTGCCGGTCAACTGATAAAAGCCCGCCTGCAGCCACATTAATACGGGCGGCTTATCAGGATAAATCTCGATACCGCGATGCGGGAACCAATAGTCCCCGCTGTTTACCATTTGTTGCGCGACTAAGGTAAATCTGGGTTCGTCTGCAGGCCATGGGCCGCGCTGCAAAAAGCCGCTAAACAGCAAGACGATTGCAAGCAACCAAAGCCACTTGTTCGGTAGGACGATTCTTTTAAGCCTGACCCAGCTGGTCATCTATGGAACTACCTGTGCAGCCGAAGCAGTCGGGCCTGTAAATACCTGTGCAGCCGAAGCAGTCGGGCCTATAAATACCTGTGCAGCCGAAGCAGTCGGTCCTATAAATACCTGTGCTGCCGAAGCAGTCAGGCCTATAAATACCTGTGCTGC
>JBBQBR010000198.1:0-5539 GCA_038317875.1 Lysobacterales bacterium | reverse complement strand
GCACTTGCGCTGTCCGCGTTCGTCAGCCAGCCGTTTTCGTACTCATAGGCTTTGCGCGCCGGCACGCCTTTGACGTCCAAAAAGCTGACTTGCTTTTGCTGTGCATTGGCGATGGTAGTGCGTTGTGCTAACGGGTAAAGATAAAAATCCCCCAAACGTTCGCGGTCGTTGCTTTCCGTGCCGGCCTCGTCAATGGTGCCAGTCGATGAATTCCAGGGCATTTGCACATTGCGGCGGCCGCCACCGCTGTTTGGGTTGCCCGCCACCAAAAGCACATTGGCATTGCTGTACTCGGTGCCGGTGTTATTGCTCAGCGTTACCCAGCCTTGTACATCGATGGTCTTTTTATTTTCATCAAACAAACTGACGTAATCGGCGTTCCAGCCTAAACCTGGCGTCAAATAACTCAACGTCGTCGGCGTCATGCCGCCTTTCGATTCCAACGTGACCGACAGCGTCGGGCGTGCGCGTAAATTCGGCGGCACCTTATCGAAGATCACGCGCACCGGTAAGCCGTCATCACGCAGCACTTCGATGCTGTCGCCAATCTGCAAAACCACGCCGCCGTTCGCAGCCAAAACCTTCGCCTGCACGCGCGATTCCACGCCCGTTGCCGGATTTGTGCGCAGCAAGGTGATGGTTTGCCCGACTGCTTTTTCCATTAATTTTGCCGGGGTCAGCAAGTCGTAATCAAAGTTTTGCTCGACGATGCCGATTCCCGGCCCGGTCAAAGTCACGGTTTCAGCGCGAATTTGCGCGGAAACGTCGGGAAACTCCTGTTTTGATCGTCCGACTGGTAGCTGCAAACGGCGAACGTCTTGCACCAACGATTGCGAGTTTTGATAAATCGTTACGCGCAAATCACCTTGGGCGGTCTTTGTCGTCATGGCATCTTGTGCCAACGCAGGCGCGCTAAACACGCAGGCCACAAGCGCACAGTTCAGGGATGTTTTCACAATTCGCATGGTTTTAGACTCCGACTGGAATGCGGCAAGGATCGCGCGCCAGCGTAAGAATTGCTAGAGTCAGCACTGCTAGAGGCAGCATTGCTAGAGGCAAGGGCGCATTGCATGCGCCCCTAAATTTGGAGCGCCGCGTAAAACGGCGCAATTGGGCGATTAATGCGAAAACAAAATCGGCAAATGCGTGTTGCGCAGCAACTCGCGCGTCACGCCGCCCAGCATAAATTCCCGAAAGCGCGAATGGCCGTAGCCGCCAGCGACTAGCAAGTCAGCCCCAACTTCTTTGGCATGGTGCAAAATCGATTCAGCGATCGTGTGCCCCATTCGGGAGCGCGTGTAGACCTGTACTTTCAGGCCATGCTTTGCCAAGTGTGCCGCGATATCGGCACCGGGTTGATCACCGTGGGCGAACTCACCGACTTCAGGTTCTATGATCAATATATCGACCGCCTTGGCCAATTTAAGCAAGGGCAGGGCATCGTGTACCGCACGCGCAGTCTCGCGCGATGGTTGCCATGCGATCACTGCGCGCGTTGCGATGGTTTTGCCGGCAAAAGTCGGTGGAACCACCAGAATCGGGCGCCCAGACCCGATTAACAAGTTGACGAAATACTCATGCGCCACACCCGCGTCTGCGCCGACAGCACTAGGTACGATGATTAGATCGGCGTAATGCGCGTGCATCGTCGCCATCGGCGAGGGCGCCATCAACACGGATTCGACCACTCTAACTTCCGTTTGTACGCCCAAATTGCCAGCATTTTGCAGGGCAAATCGCTCTCGCATTTTATCCGCCAGCGGTTGCACGCTCAGCAAAATTTGTTCACGCAAACGCATATAAACATCACCTGACATCGGCACCCACTCGTTGGGCATCGGTAAGGGCACATCCACAGCAATCAGCAGCGCAAGCTGGGCTTCAAACTGCGCGCAAAGCGTGAGCGCGGTGGACAGCGGCCCGGCCTCGGTGTTTTCGTTGACGTATGGCACCAGCACATTTTTGATCATCACCCGACTCCCAGCAGCTCGAAATGACTGCCTACAGTCTAATTAGAACGAAAGTTTTGCGCGGGCTTTATGATTTAAATCAACGCAGGTCATTTTTCGCTTGGTGACGAGCAAATATAGTGCCTCGTCATTGCGAGAAGCGTAGCGAGGTGGCAATCGATTTTTCGGATCGCCATAAGTCCACTAAAATCGATGGGTTGCTTCGCTGCACTCGCAATGTCGAGGTAAGGAAATGAGCCGCTACCGCCTAGCTTTTTGTTTGCTCAGTCTTGTCCACAATCCAACGGTCAATTTTTGCGTCCAATACTGACAATGGCAGCGAGCCATCTTTTAGAATTTGATCGTGAAATTCACGGACATCAAAACCTTTACCCAAAGCTTTACTGGCGCGTGCGCGCAGCTCGGTAATTTTCAATTGGCCCATTTTGTACGCCAGCGCTTGGCCGGGAATCGCCATATAGCGCTCCGCTTCCGCAATGGCGTCGGTTTCAGACACTGCAGAATTATCCCGCATATACTTGATTACCTGCTCGCGGCTCCAGCCTTTGTCGTGCAGGCCGGTATCCACTACCAAGCGAATCGCACGCCATAGTTCACCCTGCAAACCGCCAAAATACATATACGGGTCGGTAAATACACCGAGTTCCTTGCCCATGGTTTCGGCGTAGAGCCCCCAACCTTCGACGTAGGCGGTATCACCACCAAAGCGGCGGAATTTTGGAATGCCAGTCAATTCCTGCTGGATAGCGATCTGGAAGTGGTGCCCAGGGATGGCTTCGTGCAAAAACAAGTCTTCTGAATCCCACGTTTTACGGGTCGGTAAGTCAAAGGTGTTGACGTAGAAAATACCTGGACGCGTACCGTCTTCACTTGGGCCTTGATATTCACCACCCGCCGATGATGCTGCGCGGAAGGCTTCAATCGGGCGGATTTCAAACCCCGCTTTTGGCGTTACTGCAAAAAATTCGGGGATCTTTTTGTCAACTTTCACGCGCAAGGCCTCGTAGGCAGCAAGCAGCGCTTTTTCATCTTTAAACTGAAATTGCTTGTCGCTGTCCATGAAATGGAAAAATTCTTGCAGGCTGCCTTTGAATTTTTCTTGCGCCATGATGCCGCGAATCAGATCGTGGATGCGCGCTACTTCCGCTAGGCCAATCGCGTGTAGTTCGGCTGGTGTTTGGTCTGTTGTAGTCGAGGTTTTTGCTTGATACGCATAAATTGCTTGGCCGTCGGGCAAACCTTTCATGCCGACGCTATCGCGGCACTTTGGCACATAGTCGTTTTTGACAAAGCTATGCAGGCCGCTAATGGCGGGGTTTAGCTTTTTGCTAATCAATGCGGAATAGGCCGTGGTTAAGCGCTTTTTATCGGCGGCAGAAAAGCCTGCAGGCATGTTTTTGATCGGTGTCCAGAAAATGCTGTCTTCGGTGGTTTTCGAGATTATGCCCTCCAGCTGAGGCAGCACTTTAAGCATCAAAATTTTCGGCGGCACCATGCCAATCTTGACGCCTTCGCGCATATTGGCCTGCATTTGCGTCATTAACTCCGGCATTTTATTGGCGCGTTTGAGCCAATTGTCGTAGTCACCCACGGTTTTGAACGGCTGCGCACTGGTGCCAGAACCCAATTGCGCGAACGCGGCAATAATGTTGTTGAATTGATTGAGCGGCATTAGATCGGTGCGAAATTCACTGCCTTCCAATTCGAGCTTTAAACTGCGCACCATAATGTCGTAGGACAAGCGCGTCTGGCCTTCAATGTCGCTGGCATCAATGGCCTGGAATTTCTTTAGCCAGTCTTTGGAAATGGCGATGCTTTCAGTGCGATAGCTGGGCGCAAAAAAATTCGGCAGCTGATCGTTGTAACGGTTATCGCCGACAAAAGTGGCCTGAATCGGATTGCGCTTGAGGCCGTCTTCCCAATAAACGACATACATTTTTTCAAGCTGCTCGGCGCGCTGCGGTGCGGTTAGGGTCATTTTGGTCGCGGCGGCAAGCTTCAACGGTGCGTTGAGCGGTAGCGCGACAGCAAGCGCCATCGAAGCCTGCAGGGAAACCAGTAAAGCAAAGGCGATGGGTTTGATTTTCATAAGTGATCCGTTTGTGAAAGCCGAACAATAAACCTCATGAGTCCGCAGCGCTTGGCCTATAAGTCACCTACATTCACGCGACAAAAGTTTTTTTGCAGTGCATCATGTTGGCACAACGTGCATAATCGTGCTGTCATTGGGGAGTAGCCGCTCTTCATATTTTTGGTCTGCGTCAACACACTTGGTCAACAGACCATGGCGCAGACAGTGTTTTGGAACTCGCTTCCACACTTGGCAAGACCTTTGACCACATAGCCCCCGGTACGGCCGGAGGGGCCTTGTGGTCAATTGTTTAGTCTGGCCAAGGAGAAGCAAATGGAAGCACTACTCATTTCGACCGGCGTAGTCGCGTTGGCGGAAATCGGCGACAAAACGCAATTACTGGCCTTCATACTTGCTGCGCGCTTCAAAAAGCCTTACCCCATTATCGCTGGTATCTTGTGCGCAACGATTGTTAATCATGGTCTGGCAGGTGCGCTTGGCGCGTGGATCACCACGGTTATTAGCCCGCAAACTTTGCGCTGGGTTTTAGGTGCGTCTTTTATCGGCATGGCGATTTGGACCCTAATCCCAGATAAAATCGAGGAAGAACAGACGCAAATCGCCAAAAAGTGGGGCGTATTCGGCGCCACGCTGATCACGTTTTTTCTTGCCGAAATGGGCGACAAAACCCAGATTGCCACCGTTGCCTTAGCGGCAAATTACGCTGCACCCGTTATGGTCGTGATTGGCACCACGCTTGGCATGCTGATTGCCGACGTACCGGCAGTTTTTGTGGCCAATAAATTCGCTGATAAAATTCCAATGAAGCTGGTGCACTCGATTGCTGCGGGCATTTTTGCGCTGCTGGGCGTGCTGACCTTGCTCGGTGTCGGCACGAAACTTGGGCTATGAGCTGCCTACTTTTAAAGGATGTTGTTTTAATGGAGTCGCACAATGCACACTGAAAACCCTGAAAAATGGACGCACCACCACGTCTTTGACAACGGTAACCAACAGGCCGAGCGTGGCACATGGATCGTGATGTGGATTACTGCGGCAACGATGCTGCTCGAAATTTCCGCGGGCTGGTGGTACAACTCGATGGCGTTGTTGGCGGATGGTTGGCATATGAGCTCGCACGCGGTAGCAATTGGCCTAACCGCTGCCGCTTACGCCGCTGCGCGCAAATATGCCAACGATGCGCGCTTCGCCTTCGGCACTTGGAAAATCGAAGTCTTGTCCGGCTTTGCCAGCGCGATTTTTCTGATGGGTGTTGCCGCGATGATGGTGTTCGGATCGGTTGAACGCCTGTTATCGCCACAGCCGATTCATTACCGTGAAGCGATTGTAGTCAGCGTGTTCGGATTGCTGGTTAACGTCGTTTGTGCCGTGATACTTGGCAAAGCGCATCACCACGATCATCACGGTCATGATCACGCCGGACATAGCGATCATGGGCATTACGATCATGGGCACCACAATCATGGGCATCAAGAGG
>JBBQBR010000197.1:0-5555 GCA_038317875.1 Lysobacterales bacterium | reverse complement strand
TGCGTCGCTGAGCGTGCGAAAATCTAGCTCGGCGGCACTTGGCAGCGGTGGGTCTGGGAATTCTGTTTCATTCGCACCTGACATTAACGGCGCATCCCATTCGCTGCTGGTGCGATTAAACAAATAGTTAAAGGCCGCCGGTGTTAGTACGCGGCTGGCAGAATCAGCGATTAGTTCGCCGCTATTGGTGTCATCCTGCAAATTAAACGCCATGGCGGCGTTCACCAACAAAGTGTCCACCGGCTGCCATGCTTTGGGCGTGCAGCGCAACAGCGTGTAAGTCCAGGGTTTTGCGCTTAGCGCCTGCAAACCGGCATTTACACCTGCGCTGTAGTGCTCAAGCAGCGTGCGCTGTTCGGCAGGCAAGCTTGGGTAAAACGCCGTCACACGTGCGCGCATTCGATGCAGGCGGTGTGCGCGGTCACGCGGCAGTGCGAGCGGGCCAAACAGCTCAGCAAGTTCGCCGGCCGCTGATCGCCGCGTCAAATCCATCTCAAAAAAGCGCTCTTGCGCATGCACAAAACCTTGCGCGAAATAAGCGTCGGCACGTGTTTCGGCGGTGATAATCGCGGTTCCAAGCGCATCGCGCGCAATCGTTGCTTTACCCGCGACTTGCTCGGCGCGTTGTCCATCCAACTGCGGCAAACTGCTACGCAAGACAAAATAGCCTGCCGATAAAAGGCCCACAGTCAATAGGCCAGCGAGTATCAATGTGATCCGGGCAATGCGTTTCAGTCGTTTCATATTACTGACGCTTCATCGTGGCAAAATTTGTGTGCGCAATTTAGCCGATTTCTTCGCTTGCGCGCGAGTTTGCGTTGGATTACTACGTCGTCGACGCATGTAGCGGCAAATTTCGTGATTAATATATCTTCGTTAGGAAATGTACGGCTCTGCCCTTCGACAAGCTCAGGGCGAACGGCTCTCAGTATCAAGACCTCACCTCTAGCAAACGGTTTTCACCAATACTTCAAGCCTATTTTGGCGGGAACAATAAGCCGCGCTCAATGCGCCTGCATCATGCCAACAAATTGTGCAAACAAACCTTCCACGTCACGCGGGCCGGGGCTTGCTTCTGGATGCCCCTGAAAACTAAACGCGGGTGCATCAGTGAATTCAATGCCTTGGTTTGAGCCATCAAACAGTGACCTGTGGGTCACGCGAACATGGCTGGGCAGGCTAGTTTCATCGACTGCAAAGCCGTGATTTTGACTGGAAATCATGACGCGCCCGGTCACTAATTCCTGCACTGGATGATTTGCGCCGTGGTGGCCAAATTTCATCTTTATCGTTTTAGCACCGGCCGCAAGCGCTAGCAGCTGATGACCTAGGCAAATGCCAAAAATTGGCAGTTTTATTTCAAGGAAAGTTTGAATTGCGCTAATTGCATAATCGCAGGGCGCTGGATCACCAGGGCCGTTGCTTAAAAATACGCCGTCCGGCTTTAGCGCCAACACTTCAGTTGCGCTTGTTTGCGCCGGTACAACGGTTACTTTGCAGCCCTGTTGCGCGAGCAATCGCAAAATATTGGTCTTCACGCCAAAATCGTAGGCAACCACATGCAGCAGCGCGGTCGTATCGCTGGCACGCGACGTGCCCAAATCAAAAACACCCTCGGTGTGTTGATAGCTTTCTTTACAGCTAACCACTTTCGCCAAATCCAGCCCGGAAAGCCCGCCAAATTCACGCGCGGCTGCAAGTGCTTGCGCAATTGATTCTGGGCTTTTCGCATCTGCGCCCGCCAAAATACAGCCGCTTTGTGCGCCTGTTACACGCAAATGGCGCGTTAATTTGCGGGTGTCGATATCGGCAATCGCGCGAATTCCGCGCTCACTTAGATACACGTCTAAAGCCTGCGTCATGCGCCAATTACTGGCTAGGCGCGGCAAGTCCCGCACGATTAAGCCCGCGGCAAAAATCTGCGCGCTTTCGGCATCGTCCGGATTGACGCCAACGTTGCCTATATGCGGATAAGTAAGCGTGATGAGCTGTCGGCAATAGCTAGGGTCAGTCAACATTTCCTGATAGCCAGTCATCGCCGTATTGAAAACCACTTCGCCGACGCTAAATCCATCGCAACCGATGCTGCGCCCAATGAACACGCTGCCATCGGCCAGCACTAAAATCGCCGGAAGCTGGTTTTTGGCGCAAAAAATGTCCGCTTCGCTTGAACTCAACATATTTATTTGCCAGATTTTTAAGTGCGCGAAGTGTAGGCAGCTGACAAGGTTCGGTCTAGCCAAAGCAGCTGGATGCGGGGCGCGAATACCCTCGACGATTCAGGCAGTCGTAGGCCTAAATCAAAGCCGATAGGCAAGAAAACGCATAACATCGGCGGTTTTCGCCATTAGCTCAGGGATTGGCCATGGCAATCGCGCGCCGCCCGCATTCAGTGCCGCCAAGCCATGCGCCGCTTCGTCACTGCGCATCACTTTGATCACCGCTAAGGATTCCGTGTCCGCAGCGGGCAGGGCGCTTTCATGTGCGTGCAAATGCGCTTCAACTTGACGTTCCGTTTCGGCCACAAAGCCAAGCGCAGTCTTATCGCTGACTTTTGCGGCCGCATAGCCCATCGCATACGCACCGACATACCAAACCGGCCCCAACAAACTAGGTTTAGCGCCCAGCGCTTCTAGCCGTTGGGCACACCATCCTAAGTGGTCGCCTTCTTCTTGCGCCGCATGCAGCATCAGGGATTTCGTCGCTTTGGTATGCGCCGCAGCGGCATGGCCGAAATACAGCGCTTGCGCGGCAACTTCACCGGCATGATTGACACGCATTAAACCAGCCGCATGTTTGCGTTCTTGCTCGCTAAGTTAAAGCGGGTCATCAAGCGCGTTTGGCGTCGCGCGTGACTGCAACGCGTGTGGCGCAGCTAAGGTTTTCAGCGCGCGATCAACTTCATTAATAAGTGCGTCGAATCGGGACAGGGTTTGCATTAAATTGCTACTTTGGTTTGACACACTTGATTTTAGGCGATTTTTAGGCACCTGGGGGTGCTGTAACACCTTCTGAATTCGTCATTCCCGCAAGTTTTGGCGGGAATCTAGGGGTTTCAAGGCGCTATGATGCTGCATCCCCGGCAAAAATACTCGGGATGACGAACGGGCAGCAATCAGCGCGTGTCAACATGCGGGTTAGGGTTTAGAGACCCAGGCCAAAGTCTGCAATCGTTTGTAAACTGCTCATCAGGGCAGGGCGCAACGATACAGCGCTTAAGATACAGCGCTTAATATGACCGAAACTCGGCAAGTTCCGAACTATTCTGAACGGAAACCTTGTTTTGCATCAGTTACTTGCCCCTTAATTTGCTTCAAAGTGTTGCCAGATTGAGCCCTGCGCGTTTATAGTCGCGGACTTATTTTTGATCAAGCCCCTTTTAGAGGAACTGTACTGGTTATGAGAACCATTAGCGCCAAGCCTGAAACCGTCAAACGCGACTGGTTCGTGGTCGATGCAACTGACAAAACACTGGGCCGTTTAAGCTCAGCCATCGCGTTCCGTTTGCGCGGAAAACACAAAACCATTTACACCCCACACGTTGATACGGGCGATTACATCGTCGTCATCAACGCTGAAAAAATTGCAGTCACTGGCAAAAAGTTGACCGACAAAATGTATCACCGGTTCACCGGCCACATCGGTAATTTCAAGTCCACGCCGTTGAAAGACGTGTTGTCTGGCCCGCATGCTGAACGTGCAATTGAACTTGCAATTAAAAACATGATGCCGAAAGGCCCATTGGGCCGCGATATGTTTCGTAAGCTCAAGGTTTACACTGGTTCCGAACATCCACATACCGCACAACAGCCGCAAGCCTTGAGCTTGTAAGGACACACGATCATGGCAGCAGCAGCGATTAAACAACACTACGGCACTGGCCGTCGTAAATCCTCAACCGCACGTGTTTTTCTGCGTATGGGCACAGGTCAAATCACCATCAACGACCGTACAATCGATCAGTTTTTCGGCCGCGAAACCGCGCGAATGATCGTTCGTCAGCCGCTGGAAATTTCGAACTTGGTCGACAAGTTTGATGTTTTTTGCACTGTTGAAGGCGGCGGTATTTCCGGTCAAGCTGGCGCGATTCGTTTAGGCGTTTCCCGTGCGCTCGTTGAATACAACGACGCATTGAAGCCAGATTTGCGCAAAAATGGTTTGATGACACGTGATGCACGCGAAGTTGAACGTAAGAAAGTTGGCTTGCACGGCGCGCGCCGCGCGACTCAGTTCAGCAAGCGATAGTTGGTTTGCGCCAAACGGCGCGGGCTGCGTAGTACAAAAAGCTCCGAAATTCGGGGCTTTTTTGTTTCTGTTGCTAGTCAAATAGAACGGTACGCGTTTAGCCCGTCGAAAGGCAGAGTCGCACGAATACTGACGCAGCCGCAGCGCTTTGCGCGGCTCAGCACGAACGGGTTTCTTTCAGCGCCACGGCAAGATGGAATGCGTAGCGCTACTGCGTGGAATGTTTATTATGTAAAATACGCAATTAGAAATCGACGTGATTCGAACCCGGTACACTTAATGAGAATTCGACGTTCGCATGGCCCCAATTTTGTTTACTCTGCCTGCGCGCTATACTCTAACGCTTCCCCGGCGGCTAGCAGTGCGCCGGTCACATGACCTCCCGATTACATGACCTCAAAGAGACGAAGCCATGGCACTGTCTATTGCAGAAATAAAATTAGATGCGCAAACGCGCATGAGTAAATCAATCGATTCGTTGAAACATGAATTCACGCGCTTACGCACTGGCCGTGCCTCGGTAGGAATACTTGACGGTGTCAAAGTCGACTATTACGGCCAAATGGTGCCGATCAGCCAAGTTGCGAACGTGACCGTCGCTGATTCGCGCACGCTTCAAGTTCAGCCTTGGGAAAAGCAAATGGTCGGGCCGGTAGAAAAAGCGATTATGGCCTCCAATTTGGGGTTGACCCCAAACGTCGCTGGCATGTTGATTCGCATTAACCTGCCGCCATTGACCGAACAACGTCGAAAAGAATTGGCAAAAGTAGTGTCAGGCGAAGGCGAAGAGACAAAAATTGCGATCCGCAATGTTCGCCGCGATGCGATGCAGCACCTAAAAGACTTGTTGAAGGCCAAGGTAATTACTGAGGACGAAGACAAGCGCGCGGAAGAAGAAGCACAAAAACTTACCGACAAATTCGTCAAAGAAGTTGATGCAATTTGTAAGACGAAAGAAGATGAGTTGATGCACCTTTAATCGTGCCAACTAACAAAATAGCAGTTCCAAAACACGTTGCAGTCGTCATGGACGGAAATGGCCGCTGGGCGGAAAAGCGACTTCAGCCACGTGTTTTCGGACATCGAGCTGGCGTCAAAGCGGTGCGCGAAACGGTTGAGGCATGCGCCCATGCGGGTGTGGAAGTCCTCACCTTGTTCGCATTTAGCAGCGAAAATTGGCAGCGTCCGGCAGAAGAAGTCAGTGGCCTGATGGAGCTGTTCTTGCGTGCGGTACGCTCAGAGGCCGAGCAACTTAACCGTGATGGTGTGCGGCTGCGATTTATCGGCGAACTTAGCAGATTCGCGCACCC
>JBBQBR010000196.1:0-5561 GCA_038317875.1 Lysobacterales bacterium | reverse complement strand
TATCAGGAACTTGGGCCCTTAAACGCGGCTGGCAAAGTACGCGGCGGCAAGTATTTAGCGGTGCTGTCGGGCGAATACGAATACGCCTTCAATGAAACTTGGGCGTTGGCCGGATTTGCCGATGTCGGCAACGCTTTTGATACGGACAGCTCAGACGTTAAGAAAACTGTGGGCACCGGCATCCGCTGGCGTTCCCCTGTCGGTATCGTGCGAGTCGATTTTGCGTTTGCGCTTGACGAAGATAACTCGCCGCTCAAGCTGCATTTGGTTATCGGGCCGGATTTATGAGCGGTGATATGGCACACCGAGGCTCCACCGCACCGCCGCCTAAGCCCAAGCGCAAGGCCGGACTATTCAAACGCTGGCTAAAGTGGATTTTGCTGAGCGCTGCGGGGCTTTTGCTGCTGCTGCTGGTTTTTGCGCTTTGGCTATTCAATACCGAGGCCGGTGCGCGCTTTGCCTTTCGCTTCCTGCCATCAGAGTTAAGCGTGGCCGGTATTTCCGGAACGTTTGCTAGCTCGCTCATCGTCAATAAACTTGAGTTTAAAATAGCCGGCACGGAAGTTACCCTGGTCAACGGCAAAATTACGCCGCGCTGGCGTCAGCTGCTGTCCAAAAAAATCGCAATTGATGACCTGGAGCTGGACGGTTTACATGTAATTCTTAACGACACGCCGGCTACTGACGAGCCGCCGGGTACTACGTCACGTAATCCTCTGTTGCTCTTACGAAATTTGAAATTGAACAACGTACTGATCGAGAAAAACGGTGCGGTGCTGATGCAGATCAATAAAGCCACGGCGGCTACGTTGAACGTACGTGGTGAGCGCATTGAGTTCGAGGATCTGCGTATTGACGAGCAGCGGGCAACGCTGGTCGGAAGTGGAGCGCTGGATTTGTCAGGCAACACCCAAAGCGCGGTGAAGTTTGCGATCAAAAACCTTATGCCGACGGTAGCGGCGAGCGGCACACTTTCGGGCACACCAAAAAAATTCAGCTTTACTGCCGCGCTCGACGCACCCAATGAGATGAAAATTAGCGGTGAACTGACCGAGGCACTCAGCCCGCAAATGCGCTGGAACGCGACTGTCACCGCCACAAATTTGGCGCTCGCCCAGTTCGAGCTTGCTGATTTAGGGCTTGCAGTGCCGGTGCAAACTTTAAGTGCTGATCTAAACGCGAGTGGAAGTTTGCGCTCGGTAAAGCTGCGCGGTTCGCTCAAATTAGATCAAGACCAATTTGCCGTGCGTGATCTAGATGTCGAGCTTAGCGGCGCTGCTAGTTTGAAAATTAGTGCGCTAGAGTTGGCCTTG
This sequence comes from Lysobacterales bacterium, assembly GCA_038317875.1. Taxonomy (GTDB): domain Bacteria; phylum Pseudomonadota; class Gammaproteobacteria; order Xanthomonadales; family SZUA-5; genus JANNYA01. The sequence continues at coordinate 4,248 of JBBQBR010000196.1, read as the reverse complement.
CCCGGCGATGGTTCGGTCTCGTTGTCGGGGCTTTGGCCGCTTAGCTCAGTCGCTGAGGGTGCGCCTGATGCAGAGGTAAAAACGGGCAAAATCGAGTTGAACTGGAGTAAGTTTCGCCTGCCCACACGTTTTGGCTGGCCAGTTGGGTTATCGAGCGCGCGCGGTAGCGTCAACGTTTTAGGGAGCCTTGAGCATTTCCAGGCCGATATTGATTTCAGCGTGCAACAGGTGCAGCCAGAACTATCCGGACAAATTCAAGGAAAAGTGTCGCGACAACTGATGCCGGGCGTCGATCAATTTACCTTCGCGCCACTGCGGATTGAAAATTCCGATGGCGGCAATCTCGCTGCAAGCGGCGCTCTGTCGATACCAGTGAACGAACAGGGCGCGCATCTGAGCTCAGAGCTCACTTGGACGCTTGAGCTGATCGCAAACCAGCTTAATCCGGCATTGATCGCCAATGATTGGCCCGGCAGTATCGGCCTGCGCGCGCAAACAGTGGGCAAGCTTGTTGCAGGTAAACCAAGCGCCGATTTGCAAATTGACGAGCTCAGCGGCACATTAAAAGCACAGCCCCTGAGCGGACAAGGCGCGCTAAAATTTAGCAATAGCCTGACGCCGACCGGCACGCTTGCGCTGCGTTGGGGCGTGAATGCGGTCGATTTTTCTGCTAATAAAAGCGGCGATGTGCAGGCCAATATTGATATCGCCGAGCTGGGCGCTTTGCTTGCGGATGCCGCCGGCAGCGTGCAAGGCGGCGTGACTTTGCGACAAGCGAATGGCGCAAAGAATGCCGGTGCGTTTACGCTTGACGGTGCATTGTCCGCGCGTTTGCTGCGCTTCAATGGCATTAGCGTCGACACTCTTGAAGTCACCGCGGAACTGCCGTCAGACGAGAGTGCTCCGATTAGCTTAAAGCTCGACGCCGCAAACCTCGAACTTGCTGGGCAGCGTATCAATCAAGCGAATTTCGCGATCGCGGGTACGCGCGCCCAACATCGCATGCGTGCGGACATAGCGGCTGAATTAGGTGCGTTTGCGCTAGCCGCACAAGGTGGCCTAGTTAAGCAAAAGCAAACAACAGCGTGGCGCGGGCAGCTGGATACGCTGACGCTGACACCAGCGGTGAAGTCAGGAAAAACGGCGTCAAGTTTGCAGCTGCAGGCACCCGTCAACTTGCGTGTAACGCCGGACAATATTGCGCTGGAACGCGCCTGCTTCGAGGGCATGGGCGTGGCGCTATGCGGCGTGTTGGACTGGGCAAAAGTTGGCGCAACGAAAGCGAACTTGGAGCTTGTCAAACTCGATTTGGCACAATTACAGGGCGCGCTTGATATCGCCGTCGACAGCGTCAGCGTTACCGGCGTGATCGGCGGGCGGGTCAGCGCGGAACTGCTGGCGGGGAATTTAACCGCGTTGGACGCCAGTATCGCGCCGATTTCAGGTAGTGCACTGAAGCTTACGTTTGTGCGCCTCGACAGCGACGATGTGGCCGTTGAAATCAGCGATTTTGGGCTGACCGCAGCCACCGCCGCTGGCGCACCGCCGGTGCTTAATTTACAGCTCAACGTAAAAGACGCAGGCAGCATTAAAGCAAATGACTTGGTGCTGCGCGGGGGGGAGTTGGGCGGAACGTTGAATATTGATCTGACCTCGTTAAAGGCTTTCAACGGCCTGTCCGAAAGCGTTGTGAATCCCAATGGCCAAGTCAAAGGAACATTGAGCTTGGCGGGAAGCGCCGCTGCGCCCAATATGCGCGGGAAAATCACGCTGAGCCAACTGGCGCTGGAGTTGCCGGCCGCTGGCTTGAAATTAAACGCCGGCACGATCAACATTAATTCCGATGGTGATCGCTTGAATGTGGACGGCTCCATCCATTCCGGGCCGGGTAGCGCAGACGCGGCTGGGGCGGGCGTGCTCAAGGTGTCTGGCTGGCTTGCACCTTTCGCCACGGCGAAGGCAGAGATAAAAATAGTAGGCAATTCGGTGCTGCTGGCAGATACCCCTAGCGTTCGGGTGATCGCCTCGCCAGATTTGCTGATTGTGCACACCGGTAGTCGAATAAAAATAACCGGCGCGCTGGTTTTACCGAGCGCCAATTTACAGCTTGATCGTTTTGAATCAAACGTGACGCGGTCGCCAGATGTTGTGGTTATTGATGACAAGAAAGTTGCGCCTAGTACGCCGATCCAGGCCGACGTTACCGTTACTTTAGGCGACGATGTAGCGCTGAGAGGTTTTGGTTTGAACGGCAAGCTCAGTGGCCGCTTGAAAATTCGAGAGCGTCCAAACAAATCGGCAACCGCACGCGGCGAAATTGAGGTGGAAGGAAAGTACAAAGCCTACGGACAGGATTTACTGATCGAGCGCGGCAAACTGTTGTTTTCCTCCACGCCGCTGGATGACCCTGGTTTAGATATTCGCGCAGTTCGCAAAATTGACGATATCCGCGCTGGCGTGCAGGTTCGCGGTACCGCACTGCGCCCCCAGTTAACCGTGTGGAGTGATCCAATCATGGAGCAGTCTGATGTGTTGAGCTACATTGTTCTAGGGCGCCCCCTAAAAGGTGGCAGCGGTGCGGACAGCGCGTTGGTTGGGCAAGCGGCGAAGTCGCTGGGCACCGCAGGCGGTAATTTACTGGCGCGTGGTTTGGGCCAAAAAGTGGGTTTGGAGCTGGGCGTGGAAACCTTAAGCGATATTGGCGGCCCAGCGTTTACCGCTGGAAAATACCTGTCGCCAGCCCTTTACGTCGGCTATGGACAAGGCTTGTTCAACCCGCAAACGCTGTTTATCCTGCGCTACAAGTTATTCGATCACTATGAGTTGGAAGCGCTGAGCGGGCGCGAGCAAAAAATTGGTGTCAATTATCGGCGTGAGCGATAGCTGCAGGCTGTTGCGAATTCTTAATGTCCCGCCGAAGCGGCATTATCTTCAAAGGACTGAAAACCATGATTTCAGCGATACAGGCGCTCGCCCATTTGCGCGAGGGCAACCGCCGGTTTGTCGCCGGCGTGCAAAGCCCACACGCGCTGCGCAGTCAGATGCGCCCCAATGCGCTACCCGTCGCGCAAGAGCCAATCGCGATTATTTTGGGTTGCTCTGACTCGCGCGTACCGGCTGAGCTGGTTTTCGATCAAGGCTTAGGCGATCTTTTTGTGATCCGTGTGGCGGGTAATATCGTCGCACCGTCCCAGGTCGGCAGCGTCGAATTCGCCGCGTCACGCTACAGTACTCGCTTGGTGGTGGTGTTGGGCCATTCGCAGTGTGGTGCAATCATGGCGACGCTGGAAGAACTGCAGCAACCGAGTGCGCAGTCACGCAATATCCGATCAATTGTTGATCGCATCCGGCCCTCGGTGCAATCGCTATTGTCGACAGAGCTGCGTCACGATCACGAAAAGTTGGTGCAGCACGCGGTGCGCGCCAACATTCGCGCCTCAGCGAACCACTTGCGACATGGCTCAGAAGTGCTGGAACAGCTGATTCAGAACGAGGGGCTGATGGTTGTTGGCGCCGAATATTCGCTGGAAACTGGCGAGGTGGATTTTTTCGATGGATCTGAGGCTGCGCAGTAGTCTCTCAGCTCGGGTGGTTTTCAATGGACGCATGCAATGCGTCCCTACGTGGATTTGATTGGGGCTGCCCAGATAAAAGCCTTGTGAACAAGCGTTAACACTCAATCTTGCTGCTGTTTGCGTCAGTCAAACGAGTTCAGACTTAAGCGATCTAAAACGAGGCTCAAAAGTGACGCTTGCCGAGCACCTACAATCCTGGCGCAGCCGAGGCTTATGCATCAAGAGCTGGTTTGCCAAGATCGGGCAAAAACTGCCGCAGCGATTGCAAGGCACGCTGTGGCAACTTTGTGTGGCGGTGATTTTTTTATTGCTCGCACTTTTGAGTTTGGAGCTGGGCGTGCCTGCGATTTTGACGCGCCCTATTTGGCTACCCGCCGCCCTGCTAGCGGCATTGGTGCTGGCGCGCGGCACTGCGGATCAGTGGGGATTGATGTTAGGTGCTGCCTTTTTTGGCTTTTGGCGCTATTCCGATCAGGGCTTAGCCGGTGCGGGTTCGATCGCGTTCAATGCGCTGGCCATATTTGTGCAGATCCGTCGGGCGTGCCCAGGTTGCACAGCAGCACGGCAGTGCGTGCCGGCTGGCCGTGGGAATAGGTGGGTTCTTGGTTGAAAGGCATGGGCCATTCTCGCCCAACGCCTATGGGCGTAGTGTCAGTGTGCTCTTGGTGTGGGT
>JBBQBR010000195.1:0-5569 GCA_038317875.1 Lysobacterales bacterium | reverse complement strand
GTTGTTTAATTCTAAACTTTGCGTTTACTCCTAAACATGATGTTTAGTCCCTAATCCTGCTTAATATTCTCGACTCCGGTTACTATGCTTATTATATTAGGCGTTAAATAGCTATAGGACTAAAATTATGGGCAGTTTCGTCATGCCAGCCGCTGCTACAGCAATGCTAGTCCAACTGGGTGCGCGTATTCGTATTGCACGAATTAGACGTGGTTGGTCGTTGTTAGAGCTTGCCAATAAAGTCGGCATTAACCGAAATACTCTAAGCGCTCTGGAGCTTGGTAAACCCGGTACTGCCCTAGGCGCGTGCCTTGTTGTGCTGTGGGCGCTAGGTCTGGAAAAGTCATTGGAAGCGGTTGCGGACCCAGATACCGATGAGCATGGCAAGGCACTCGAAGCTTCGCGTCGCCCAAGCCGCGCGGGAACGCCGCGCAAGTTGGATAGCGACTATGACTTCTGAGCGTGAAGCCTATGTTTATATTCAACTTCCCGGCACGTTGGACACGGTACCGGCGGCTTTGCTGAAAGTGCAAAGCTTAGCCGATGGCACGCAGATCGGACGCTTACGCTACGGGGATCGTTATCTTGCGCGCCCAGAAGCGGTGGCACTCGACCCCTATCTCTTGCCGCTGAACAAGGTCGTGCACGAATTCACCCAACTCAATGGCATACCCGGAGCACTGCGCGATGCCAGCCCAGATGCCTGGGGGCGGCGAGTTATTGAGCGCAAGTTGGAACGCGCCCCTGGTGATTTGCATGAACTCGATTATCTGCTGCACGGCCCGCAAGATGGCGCTGGCAATCTGAGTTTTGGCTTGAAGGTCGAGCCGCCTGCACCAAAGCGCGATTACAACCGCACATATCAATTGGGCGAATTAATTGCAGCAGCGCAGGCCATAGACGACGGCAAGTGGATGCCGATGCAGTTATTGGAGCAGCTTGATCCCGGCACGAGCATGGGCGGTGCCCGCCCCAAGGCAACCATCGAGGATGCGAATAAGCTGTGGCTTAGCAAATTTCCGGTAAAAGGTGATCGATGCAACCTACAGCGCATTGAGTACGCAACGCTAGATCTTGCGCGCCGCTGCGGTTTGAACGTTGCTAAGGCGCGCTTGCAAGCGGTGGGCGAATCTGATGTGCTGATGCTGCAACGCTTTGATCGTGAATACATCGAACGCGGTTATCTGCGTTACGGGCTAGTCAGTGGGCTGACTGTGCTTGACTGCGACGAAAACTATTTGGGTCGTGAGCGCTGGTCCTATCCGCTATTGGCCGACAATCTACGCCGATGGTCAGACAAGCCTGAAGCCGATTGCGTGGAGCTATTTCGACGTATGGTATTCAACGCCGCCGTGACCAACAACGACGATCATCCGCGCAATCATGCCTTGTTGCGCCGTGCTAAGGGTTGGCGACTATCGCCTGCCTACGATTTGGTGCCAACGCCGATGCTTAGCTTGGAGCGACGCGAATTGGCGCTATCTGTGGGCGGCTACGGACGCACGGCTAGCATTTACAACCTCGTATCGCAGTCAGGCCGTTTCGGGCTGTTCATGGAGGACGCGCGCAGAGAAATTAATCAAATTATTGCCATCGTGCAGCAATGGCGAGAAAGCTTCCTTCGTTGCGGTGTGTCTGCGCAGGATCTGAACTATATTGCCCCGGCGATGCTTCCGCCGTGTTTCTTTTTTGATGCCCGGGTGAATGAGTCTGTCTAATTCACCTCCGCCACCCGCTTACAACTAATCGCATCGCCATAAATCGCCTCGTCGCGGACGCGCTTTCGTAAATTACTGAGTTTTTCTGGCTCGGTTTTGCCTTGCAGCGCATCGTCTTGCACAATTTGTGCGACTAGCTTGGATTTGTCGGTTTGCTTTATGCGCACGAACGCCCAAGCGTGTGCGGTTGCGCTTAAGCCCAGTTCCTGCGCATTCCACAGAATTTGCGCACCGACTTTGTCCACTATTTCGCTGGGATAAAAGCGATAGCGCGCGATATCGGAAGCGCTGGATTGCTCAGTGCCATTGACTATAGTTGACTCTTTTAGCTCTAGCAACAGCTGTTGCTCATCAAACGGCAGCACGGTAAGCGTCATGATTTCATTGCTTTCCATCGTTGGTGTTGTGCAACGCCAAGTGCCAACGAAGCTGGAGCTACGGGCAGTTGCGCCCGGCGGGCCCAAGGGCGTGTGCGATTCAAAACAGGCGCTTAGCAACATTAATACTGCGGCGCTAACCAGGGTTCGGTTCATCTTATTAATTCCTAAAGGTACGCAGCGTGCTTGAACGGTTTGCTTATGCGCTCAACCTGGAAAAGTCATCCAACAAACATTGAGTTTATTGCCATCTAGATCGCGAAAATACGCGGCGTAAAATCCTTCCATGCGTAAACCCGGTGCGCCTTCATCGGTGCCACCCAGGGCCATGGCCTTGGCATAGACGCGATCAACATCGGCGCTGCTTTTGACTTCCAATGCCACCATCACGCCATTGCCAACGGTTGCGGGCTGCTTATCAAAAGGGTAGGTAATGCCAATGCCGGGGCCATTTTTAGCGTCTGTCCACGCGATAAAAGTGTCGGATTCCATCATGCGTTTGCCGCCGATTTCGCCCAACAACGCATCGTAAAATGCTGCCGCACGCGCTAGATCTTTGGTGCCCAAAGTTACGTAACCGATCATAAAGTGCCTTTAAATTATGCTGTGATGAGTTTGGCTTGCCGTGAAGCCGGTGACGAAAGCTTCACATAGTTGGCGTGCGCTTGCCTAGCGTATTTTTAGACCTTGCCAAATTGCCTGGGAGTTAGACGAATCAAGCGAATTCGCCTGTGGTCGCAGATCACCTCAAGGCGCAATCTTAAACCCACCCTGCAGCGCATCCAGCGCTTGCGCGCCTAAGCTCGCTAAATCGGCATTCCCCTGCATTGCAAACCAGTGGCGCAGGGTGGCGCGAATGACGCCAATCGCGGCACCGGCCAGCATGCGGGCGCGCAAATCGGTGTGTGCGAAGTCGATCTGGCTTCCAGAATTGTCGCCACTTGCATAACGCTGGATAAAAACTTCCGCCATCGCGTTTTCCCAGTCCCGATCGATCTCGTTTTCGCGCGCGACGAGCGCCGGCGTGCTGTTGATTAACTGCTGCTGCGCAAGCTGTTGCTCGCGGTTTAGTGAGTATTCCCGAGCGAATACTTGCGCGATTTGGCGCAGGCTAATAAATGGGCACTCGTTTAGCGGTGCGCCTTCAAGTAATTCTAGAAAGCGCTCTAGACGCTCGGTTCGGTGCGGAAAGGCGAGCGCTTCTTTGTTGGCAAAATAGCGAAAAAAAGTGCGTCGGCTCACTTGCGCATCGGCACAAATCTCATCAATCGTGGTGGCATCAAAACCCTTGCAGTGAAAGCGCTGGTTCGCCGCGCGCACCAAGGCCCGGCGGGTCTCATCCTTTTTACGTTCGCGCAATTTGCCTTCAAATTGACGTGGCCGCCCCGAATCTGACTTGCGCGGCGCAGTCTGGCTTTGCGGCAGTTCAACTTCCGATGGATTTTTCATGCGGCTAAGGATATAACTGCGCACCAACGAAAGTGCCACTGAGTGCCAAATTAAAAAGTGACGCCATTTACTAAGCCCGCCAGCAGCGAACCTACCCACGCACGCGCCAGCTATTGGCGCCCAGGCGAACAGACCTCCGAGTTAGGCCCCGCATTTAGCGCAGCCGCAATTGCAAGCGCTTTACAAGCACCCCGCAGCACCCTGTATGTCCTGAAAAATGTGACCGACGGCGGCATCGGCGTGGGGATTGGCGGGGCATTGAGCCATGACGACGCACCTGCGTCCGGCGCGTGGCCGCTGCTCGGCGTTTTGCCACCGATCTATCCAGAGTGGTTGGGGGATCGCTCCTTCAATGAAGTGCACGGCACGCGTTTCCCATATGTGGCGGGTGCGATGGCGAACGGCATCGCTAGCACGCGCATGGTGACTGCGATGGCGCACAGCGGCTGCCTAGCATTTTTCGGTGCCGCAGGTTTGTCGCTTAAGCGCGTAGAAGCTGGCATCGATGAGCTGCAGGCGGCGCTTGATGCAAGCAATTTGCCGTGGGGCGTGAATCTAATTCATAGCCCGGCGGAGCCTGAAAACGAAGCGGCGGTGGCGGATTTGTTGCTGCGCAAGGGCGTGCGCTGCGTGGAGGCTTCGGCCTATTTGGCGTTAACGCCGGCGGTGGTGCGCTATGCCTGCAGCGGCTTGACGCGCGCGGCAAACGGCGTGATTGAGCGGCGCAATCGCGTGTTCGCAAAGGTGTCCCGCGCCGAGGTTGCACGGCAATTTTTGGAGCCACCGCCGGCCGCAATTTTACAAACGTTGCTGGACGCGGGCTTGCTCAGCGCCGAGGAAGTAGCGCTGGCCCCGCACTTGCCGCTGGCCGAGGACATCACCGCCGAAAGTGATTCGGGCGGCCATACCGACAACCGGCCATTGGCAGCCCTTTTGCCAAGCTTGGCCTGCTTGCGTGATCAAATTTGCCGAGAGCGCGCTTATCCGCGCCCCATTCGTATCGGTGCGGCGGGCGGCTTAGGCACGCCAGCGGCCGTAGCGGCGGCGTTTGCGCTGGGTGCTGCGTATGTGCAGACCGGTTCGGTCAATCAAGCCTGTATCGAAAGCGGCATTGATGACGGTGCGCGAGCGATGCTGGCGCAGGCGCAAATGAGCGATGTGATTATGGCCCCGGCTGCGGATATGTTCGAGATGGGGGTCAAGGTGCAGGTGTTGCGCCATGGCACGCTATTTGCGCCGCGCGCGCTCAAGCTTTATGAGCTGTATCGAAGCTACCCTGCGCTAGATGCAATTCCCGAGTCGGAGCGCAAAAAGCTTGAACAAAACGTGTTGCGCGCAAGTTTTAGCGATTCCTGGGCTGCAACCCGAAGCTTTTGGCTAGGCCGCGACCCGGCGCAAGTTGTGCGCGCCGAGCAAGATCCGAAGCATTTGATGGCGCTGGTGTTTCGCAGTTATTTAGGCTTATCCAGCCGCTGGGCCATTGATGGCGTTGCCGCCCGCAGCAGTGACTTTCAAATTTGGTGCGGCCCGGCGATGGGTGCGTTCAATAGCTGGGTGCAGCACAGTTTTTTGAGCGACCCGGCGCAGCGCACCGTGGTGCAGGTGGCGCGCAATTTACTGGAAGGTGCCACCTGCATTACCCGCGCCCAGCAGCTGCGCAGCTTTGGCGCGCCGGTTCCGGCAAGCGCTTTTGATTATCGGCCGCGCGTGTTGGCGTAACAGCCGCGCCCAAACATTAAGCACTAAAAGGAATTTATGACAGCCAATACCTCGGTTACAAATCAAGCTAGCGCCATGCCCGCGATTGCCATTGTTGGCGTCAGCGCGCTGTTCCCCGGCTCGACCGACGCCACCGGCTTTTGGAGCGATATTTTGCACGGGCGTGATTTGCTGACCGACGTGCCGCCTAGCCATTGGCGCATCGAGGATTATTACGACGCCAATCCCGCAGCACCCGACAAAACTTACGCAAAACGCGGCGGCTTTTTAAAAGCGATTGACTTCGACGCGCTCGGTTGGGGCATT
>JBBQBR010000194.1:0-5578 GCA_038317875.1 Lysobacterales bacterium | reverse complement strand
AATTTTGTTAGGCAGTCTAGTTGTTATGAACCAACCGAGTTGAGTGTTTGACTAACCAATCTTGGAAGCGCGCGCTCGCGCAGACGCCGACTACACACCCGACTTCGTCGGTATCAGGGAACTGCAATATAATCAGGCGGTTACGCTGCCAGGGTGGCACCCTAAGTTGCTGCAAAATATCTTTTAGTGCATGTCGATGTGGCTTGCCGTGGTGCTGGCGCGCGGGCAATTGGATTCGCTCGCCGCCCCTGCGCTGGCTAACAATCCAAATGCTTTCAGAAATTTCGGCGGAGCTTGCGTCAAACTCTAACGTGCCTAATTTACCAAGTGCCAACGGCGAGTGCGCGAACCAACGGGTGGTCGCGATACGCGCCGTCGCCACTTCTATGTCGTCTTCCACGCTGTAATAGAGGCAGTTATCGTAGCGTCGCACAGCGTCGCTTGCGCTGTTGGGCTTGCCATCTACGGCGCTCCTTGTAGTGGTTTTGACCTCGCCATACTCCGCTGCACCGTTCGCGAGCGCCATGCTTGCATTGACCAACGCGGGTGAGTGCACGCGCATCTGAGCGAGCCACGCACGCAGGATCCAAGACTGTAGAAATGCAGGTTCTGCGTGCAAGAAAGCGAGCCGTAAAACCGCCGGATCTAAACTTTGGCAGCGGGCCAGCGCTTGCCTAGCTTGCGTCTCCAGCAACCTGCGATCGCTGCCCGCTAGTTCGGCGTATTTGCTCAATGTCAGCTGCGCGTCTGGATAGATCGCAGCTATTTGGGGCATAAGCTGGCGGATTTGATTGCGGCGAAACTGCAGGCTTTGGTTGCCTGGGTCTTCAATCCAGCGTAAGCCATAATGCTTGGCGTAGGCCACAATCTGCGCCTTTGTGATGCCCAAAAGTGGGCGCGCCAGCAGGAATTCCCTGCGCTCGGTCAAGGCTTGCATGCCGGCAACACCGCGTGGCCCGGCCCCGCTCAGCAGCTTCATCAGTACCGTTTCGGCTTGATCGGCTAGGTGATGCGCGGTTAGCAGCAATACATTCGGTCCTGTGTGCGCCGCAATAGCTTGGTAGCGGGCACGCCGCGCCGCGTCTTCTATCCCGTTGCCAACATTTTTTACCTTCACCGTCAAATGTGTAGCGCGAACACCAAGTTGCTTGGCGACTTCGATGCAGTGTGTAGCCCACGAAGCGCTATCTGGGTGCAGGCAATGTTGGACATGAATAGCTTCAATATTGAACGTTTCGAGCTGTGCAAGCGCATGCAGCAATACCGTTGAATCCAAGCCGCCAGAAAATGCAACGGCAAGTGTTTTCGCGCGCGGATGCGCACGCCAAAATGGTAAAGCGGCTGCCAAGGCCGCAATAACTGCCTTCTCAGGCGCGCTGTTTGAGCTCATGGCGTCGTCGCATAGGTGAACTGAAGGGTAATCAAGCGTAATTTCTGCCCAGTTTTCGAGGTATAGCGTGAATTTTTATTCAAAACAGGTCGAAAGCAGGGAACCTGCACTTCCCAAATCTGTCTCAATTTCAGACACTTATCATCATTTCGCCAGAAGTTGCTTTAAGTCTGCCCATTATGAGCCATCAATTTCAGCGTTTCCTCAGTCATTCAATCCTGCGTTACTCAATCGTTTCGCTGCTAACACTTGCGTTTGCGAGTTCGGCATTTTCCGCCGCAATTTACAAGTTTCGCGACCGCAAGGGCGTGATCAACTACACCAACGTTTTGCCGAAAGGCGTGACGCCGCAAATTGTGATGGTGTACTGCCCCGCGTGCGACCCGAAAAGCAAAGTGGATTTTAGCCACGTGCAGTTGAAGATTACCGACTTTGGCCCGCATATAAAGGCTGCCATTGCTAAAAATCCGGTCGATGAGGCTTTGGTGCGCGCCATTATTCAGGCCGAAAGTGCTTACAACCCTTACGCCCTAAGCAAAGCCGGTGCCCAGGGTTTAATGCAGCTGATGCCCGGCACAGCGGCACAATATGGCGTGAGTGATTCTTACGACGCCCAGCAAAACATCAATGGCGGTGTCGCGTATTTGCGTTTTTTGCTGGATATGTTTGACGGTGACGTGCGTTTAGCAAGTGCGGCCTACAACGCTGGCGAAAACAACGTTTTGAAGTATGCCGGTGTGCCGCCATTTGCGGAAACGCAAGTCTATGTGCAGCGTGTGGGTCAACTCTATTTGCGCTATCGGGCGGATATCGCAGCACGCGAGACCAAATCGGTACTGCCGGTGGTTGCAGTTGCAGTGAATCCTGCGGCTATTGCTGCGGTGAATCCGGCGGCTGCGTCGGTGGCGGTAACGAGCACTGTCCCGACTACTCCGGCCGTCAATGCGCCGGCCGTCAGTGCGCCGGTGGTGGCAACTTTAACAGCGAAAGTTGCGCCAGCAGCGCCAGTTGTTGCGCCCTCCACTTTTAGCGCAATGGTTAATGTCTTGGCGGCAAGTTTGATGAAGCCCATTGCTCGCAATATCGTTACGGAAAGTGTAGGCACGAATGCTGTTGCATCGAACGTGAGCGGATCCGGCCATTCAAGTCAGGGAAATAAGTAATTTGAACATAGCTAGTTTAGATATGGCTGATTTGAAAATAGCGGGTTTGCGGCGCACCGCCTTAGAACTAACCGAAGCGCTCATTCGATGTCCTTCGGTGACACCAGATGATGCAGGTTGTCAAGATTTAGTCGCTGCAGAACTCATACCGATAGGCTTTGCCATCCACGATTTGCAATTTGCTGAAACCCGCAACTTGTGGGCCAGCCATGGGCTAGGCGCGCCAGTATTTGCCTTAGTTGGCCATACCGACGTAGTGCCTACAGGGCCACTATCGCAGTGGACTTGCGACCCGTTTGAACCCGTGATTCGCGATGGCATGCTTTACGGTCGGGGTGCGGCAGATATGAAGGCGGGCGTTGCCGCAGCGACTTGCGCGCTGCGCGATTTCGTCGCGGCGCATCCAAACCATCCGGGCACCGTTGCGATCATGCTGACCAGTGATGAAGAAGGCCCGGCCAATAATGGTGTCGTACGCGTGATGGAATGGTTGGACGCACAAGGGATCACAATCGACTACGCGCTAATCGGCGAGCCCTCGTCAAATGTTGAGTTGGGCGATCAAATTCGCGTTGGTAGACGCGGTTCTATGCACGTAGAGCTGACAGTTTTGGGGGTGCAAGGCCACGTGGCCTACCCAGAAAAGGCGCGCAATCCGATACATTTAGCAGGGCCTCTGTTGGGTGCGCTGGCGCAACATCAGTTTGATCAGGGCAATGCGGCATTTCCACCCACGTCCATGCAAATTTATGACATCGCGGCTGGGGCTGGTGCCAACAACATTATTCCCGGCGAGCTCAAATTGAAGCTCAACTTTCGCTTTGGTACGGCAAGTACGGCAGAAACATTGCTGGCGCAAATCCATGCGCTTGCAGAGCGTTTGGCGGTGCCAGTCACCCTAACGCACCGAATCGCGAGCCAGCCGTTTTTAACCACTCGCCGCACATTGATTGACGCCGTGCGCGCCGCGGCGCTGCAAGTGCTTAATATCGACGCTGTTCCCGATACCGGCGGCGGCACCTCCGACGGCCGATTTATTTCGCCACGCGGCGCTGAAGTCGTTGAGCTGGGGCCGGTCAACGCAACGATTCATAAAATTGATGAGTGTTTAGCGGCAAGCGATGTGGAACGGCTCAAACTTTGCTATCAGTCGGTGCTAGAGCGGCTGTATTCGGTATAGGGGCAGCGCACGCGCGCGGGCCTAGGATCTGCGTCTGTGTTCGATATGGCCAGGTAATCGTGCTTCCCAAATAAAAACGGCGCCAATGCGCCGTTTTTACGAATGCCAATGCTCAATAGTCGAACCATTAAGGCCCGGTATATTGCACATCATCCACATAAACAGTGATCGGGGTGCTTGCGCCTGCATGATAAAACCAAATCGCATCAAGGGTACTCGCGCTGGTAATCGTACCATCGCCGCCGCTCCAAGCATTCCACTGCGCCGCGTCGTCTAGATTCCATTGCACAAACGTCCAAACATTGCTCGGTATGCTTTTCGATACCGAACGCTCGGTACCATCACTATCATCCACCGAGGCCGCCACGGTTACGCCGCCACTCGACGCATAAACCCAAAATCCAATGCGCCCGGATGCGCGGGCCATCGCGGTATTTTGCGCGGGATCGCCCGCTCCGGAAAGCTGACGTACAGTCCATGCGGCGCTGCTGGCGGTATTGTCATTGAGCACTATACGCTCAGAGTACGAACCATTTTTTGGCCGCACATTGCTACGATCTGCAGTTGATGAAGCCGCGATGCCGGTGGTTGAACCGGAATAGGTTGGCGGGGTATTGAAATGCCCTTCGCTGACTTCAAAATTATCGAATATTCGCGTCGTGCTGGTCACGCCATTGACGAGTGCGTAATAGCGCGGCCAGTCCCAATGTATACCCGGGTCGGTATGGCTATTACTGGAAAAATGTTGATGGCCTTTTACCGTGTAGCCAGTCAGCGGCACTACACCTGAGCTTGATGAGCCCTTATAGGTTTTGCTGCAGTCGATTGCATACTTGACACAAAAATTCTTGGTCAGTTTGCTGCTGGCGGTGTACATCGCGCTGGTGTACCAACCCGTCTGCGTGGCATAACCTTCATGCTCAATCCCCATTGAATAAGGGTTGTGCACGCCGACGTGCCAAGCCTTTTGCGCATCGCGCACCATTTGCGTAATTTGCCCATCACTAGAGCGAATCACATAGTGAGCGCTAACTTGCGACGCGGTTTGGCTAAACCAGCTGATTGTCCCTGCGTAGCTTCCTTCGGTGTCGTGGATCGCGACAAATTGGATCGTATTGCCACGCGCCGAATAGTTTGGGCTTTGCACATAGAGCGCCGGTGCGTAGTCGGTACTTTTTGCCTGCGCACTATCGTCCTTTAAGGTTTCGCTGGTTATATCAACGCTTGCGTTCGCGTTTTTTCCGGTGAAATCTAAACGCAACATTGGCGCGCGTAGCATTTTCAAGTTATCGACCGAGAACGCTTTTTCAAAGGCAATCGGTGTCGCTTTGAACTTCAGAACACCATCATCATTACCCCGATCAGCGCTTAGCAATACGTCATAAGCGTGTGAGGTCAAAGCGTATTTAAGCGCGTCTGATTTCGCGCTATTTTGCACGCCAGACAGTGCCGCTAGAATGTTTGCTATGCCTTCTAAAGTACGATCTGCTTTCTGCACTTTGGTCATGCGGCCATCAATAATCGCCGCCGCTGCCAGCACGTTCGCCGACAAATCATTTTCGATTTGCGCACGCGCCAAACCAGTACGCTGAGCGGCTTCGCCGACTAAATCAGCAAATCCACCCACGCCGCGATGCAGGGCCATTACCCCAACCGGCACCGGAATGCCAGAGTGCGAAGTGGCATCGGCGGCCAACCATTGACCCCGCGTGGCGGTAAACGCAACAGCTTCTAAACTACCCGCAGGCAAGGCGGGATAAGTTTTGTAAGCGGCGCCAAAAGCAGCACGCAGATTTTTTGAATTTACTGATGGCATTAATGTGTGCGAATTCGAATGCACATGTG
>JBBQBR010000193.1:0-5598 GCA_038317875.1 Lysobacterales bacterium | reverse complement strand
CCCCACGCCCGGCCAAATAGGCGGCAAACAAACCCTGCACCAGCGCGGGTGGCAATGTCGCAGAGGACAGCAGCACCCGGCTACCCAACAGCCCGGCGAAATACACTAAGCGCGTCAACGCGGGTAAGTCGTCTAGGTCGAAATCATCGGGTTCATCAAGCACTAAGTCCGAGGTCAGTAGCCGCAGCATGGGGCCAATTTGATGCCCACCGCGCAGCGTTTCGGACGCTGGCATTAAATGATCGATAGTGCAGACCAAAACCGGCGCGCTGAGCATTCTAAGTACACGCGGATCGCGCTTGAGAAATTCACTCAGCTTGCCGGTGCCCAAAGCGCCTTCATAGCGCACGTCAATGCCCCCTTCAATCAATGCTTCAGCGGATTCGCTGCCCAAAACTGCGGGGTTTTCGCGCTCACGCTGCTCCTGTTTGGCATGCTCATGCAGCGCGCGCACCGCGCTGGAACCGATCATTACCGCAATATCATCGTCCAATAAATGTAGCCGCTCGCGGTAAGCATCCCCGGTTTGCAGGGTCAGCGTGCGCAAGCCCAACGCCACGCAAAAGCGCGCGCCGCGCGTCGGTGCCAAGCCATACATAATGCGCGCGTTTGCCAGTGTTTTGCCGCAGCCGGTGGAGGCCATATTGACGCCAAAAAAGCCGTGCTGTTTAGCGCGCTTTTGTAGGCTTTGCGCCAGCTCGAAGGCCTCGTTTTGCCAGGCAAATTCGCCTGTGCTGCGCTGCCTGAATTTTTTGCGCCGCGCGATCGTTGGAAATGCGCCGTCCAAGCTCGAAAAGCTTGAGGCAATGCTTTTCGAGTAGCGCGCCACCCCGACTAGGTGCTCATCCAAGCGCTGTTTCAATGCCCCGTCTGTTGGGCGCGTGTTGGCATAAATACTGTAGGTAATATCGCCATATTCGCGTTTGCCTTCTTCGCAGGAGTATTGGTGATCGCTCGCGATCAGCGCCAATCGCGCAAGGTGCGCAATGAAGGGGTTGTTGATTGACGCTGGGGCTAGCGACTTCATATTGAGTAGAATTTCATTGGCAAGCGCGCCAACTCGCGCGCGCCAAGTCCGGCTTTGGGTCGGCAAGCCGCCTGCAAAAGTCCAGCAATCTTTCGCATATGCCATCGCTGCATCGTTTGAATGTGCCCAGGTAGCGTCCAGCTCAGTCCAAATCGCGGCCAGCGCAAGGTCAGAAACACCCTCAAGGTTCGGTAACGGCAAGCGGTGATGCGATAGCACCAGCCAGCCCACCAATTGTGCAAATGGCGGCAGCTTCGCGAAAGGCTTATCGCTATTGGCGCTCAATCCGTCGCAAATGAGCCGCTCCTGCCAAACGACACTTTCGGCGGCAATGTTTTTCAGCCGCGCCAGCCAAGCTGCATCGCTATCAGTACCCACAAATGCCTGAAATAGCCGCAGGCTCACCCACTCATGCCGATACGGGTCGGCAAGTTTTGCGTTTGTTCTGAGCTTGTTTTGAAACAGCTTGCTGGCTTTACCAAAATCGTGCCAAAGCGCCGCCATTTCCGCAGCCATGCGAATCAGCGTCAAACTGTGCCAGTCGTTTTCATCATTCGCACGTAAGATATTGCGCTCCGTCAAATTGGTAGGAACTGAGCCTTCGACATTGAATTGAGTGGCATCGCCGACGATCCACAGCAATTCAGTCAAATTTGCACTGCGAATCCAGTAGCAGCTGACGGCAGTGTTTTTGCGTGCGGTTTTGCGCAGCATTTTACGCAGCGTATCCAAGCCAATTTGGGTGATCGGCGTTTGCCAAGTGCGCTCGCCTTTGCGCTCGCCGAATTGATCCAGAATGCGGCGCGTCTCGGTCAGTGCGCGTTTTTGGCACTGGCTAATCAGCAAAACGTTCATGGCCCGACGCTGCTTGCCGGCATCGCAATCTCTTTTAATGTGTCAATCATAAAATCCAGCGCTTCCGTCTGCGTCAGCGTTTGAATTACCGCGCGGCGGAACTCGCCTTCGTCGTGCCCGGCTACTGCGGACACGAACGCTTGCGGTAACACGCTGGCATCTTTGATCAAATCAGCCACATCAAACACCAAACCACCGCGCCGGGTTTTGCCGTGCAGCACCGACAAACCATGCGGTAAACCCAGCACCCAGGTGGCGGTCGCACCCAAGCCATAGGCCAAATAATTGCCGTGATCCAGAAACTGATTCGCCGCGTCCGTGCCGCTGCCACGCTGGCCGCGCGTAAAGGCTCCATACTTGGACGCTTTCGCTGCTAGCGCATACAGCTGTTGGCTTAAGCGCGCTTCTTCCAGCAGCAGCGCGGTGTTATCCGGCGCGGTTTCAATATTGGCTTTTGCGCGATTCATCGCGGTGTCAAACGCTTCCACAGCCAACTCAAACCCAGCTTCGCGCAGCGGTTTATAGCCCAGCCAAAGTTTGCGTATGCGCCCCAACCGCGCCTGCTGCAGGTGTTTTGCCGCGCGCAAGCGCTGGGCGCCGTCAAACCAAAATTTGACCCAGGCCTGCAGGTATTCGGTGGCACGATATTCGCTTTGTGGGCAAAACCATGCCACTTCAACGTCCAGCTCATTTGCGGAAAATAGTGGCGTGCCGCCACCGCCACAGAAGCCCACCAAAACACCCGCTTTCGCCAGTTCGCGCATCGCTAGCTGGGTGATTGAGGTGCCGGTGCCCAGCAGAATGCTGGTGGTGTTGGCAATCGGTATATTCCAGTATGCGGACTGCTTGCCTTGATCGGTCACGTATTCAACGCGGCCACCTTTAACTAATATTCGGCAATGTTCCAGGTAATAAACGTGCGCAAGTTTGGAGTGCAGCACCGTTTTAAGATCGCTCGCTGAATTATTTTGCACTCATTGTCCCCTCTGAATTTGCTGCTCATGCGGCATCAAGTGGGTGCCTCACCGCCTAAGACGATGCCTACGAGAATTTCGTGTCAAAATATAGTGTGAACTTGTGTAACTAGATGGGTCGCTTTTGCGCGATACTCAATAGTCGAATTTTTCACGTTTGTGAAATAAACCTTATTCGGGAAACGTTGAGATGGGACTCTTGACATCAAGCCTGTGCATACCGTTCCGCCGAACCAATCCAGCGCCGCACTAATGCCGCGGACTGTTGCGGATAGCGTTCAGCGAATTCCGGGGTGATTTCTGCGACGGCTTCCAGCAAATCGATATCGCGCGCTAGGTCGGCGATGCGAAAGCGTACGTCGCCGGTTTGTTTGGTGCCCAGCAGTTCGCCCGCGCCGCGCAGTTCTAAGTCGCGTTCGGCGATGGCGAAGCCGTCGTTGCTGTCGCGCAATATCGCGAGACGCGCTTTCGCCATCTGTGAAAGCGGTGCTTGATACATCAGCACGCAGCTACTTTGCGCAAAACCGCGCCCTACCCGGCCGCGCAGCTGGTGCAGCTGCGATAGACCCAAACGCTCGGCATTTTCGATCAACATGAGGCTGGCGTTGGGTACGTCAACACCGACTTCAATCACGGTGGTGGCGACTAAAACGTCCAGTTCGGCCCTGGCAAATTGCTGCATGACCGCGTCTTTCTCTTTGGCTTTCAGCCGCCCGTGCACCAAACCGATGCGCAGCTCGGGTAAGGCGGCAATCAAAAGCTCAGCCGCCACTTGCGCGGCTTGCGCCTCTAATAAATCGGATTCTTCAATTAAGGTGCACACCCAATAGGCTTGGCGCCCTTGCGCACACGCGGCGCGGATGCGCTCAACCAACTCCAAACGCCGCTCCACGCTGACCACGACGGTTTGGATCGGTTTACGGCCGGGCGGCAGTTCGTCAATGACCGACACGTCTAAGTCTGCATAACCCACCATCGCAAGCGTGCGCGGAATCGGGGTGGCGGTCATCACCAATTGGTGCGGAACGTGGCCGCCAGCATTATTTGAACTTTGCGCGCCTTTTTGGCGTAATTCCAGGCGCTGATGCACACCAAAGCGGTGCTGTTCGTCAATCACGCACAGGCTCAAATTTTTGAACTGCACCGCTGCACTCATTAGGGCATGCGTACCGATCACAATTGCAGCGCCATCACTAATGGCCGCAAGCGCTTTGGCTCGGGCTTTGCCCTGCACCTTGCCAGCCAGCCAAATTGGCTCGATGCCGAGTGGAATGAACCAGCGGCTGAAATTGCGAAAATGCTGCTCTGCCAAAAGTTCAGTCGGTGCGACCAGCGCGACTTGCGTTTTGCATGCGATTGCGGCGCACGCGGCCAACGCTGCGACGATGGTTTTACCGGAACCGACGTCGCCTTGAACCAAGCGCAGCATCGGTTGCGCGCGTTTTAGATCAGCGAAAATTTCTTTGCATACGCGCTTTTGCGCAGCCGTTAAGTCAAAGCCTAAATTTGCCAGCAGCTGCTTGACTAAGCTGGCGCCGCCGCTGAGCACTGGCGCGCGTTCGCTCTTTAAGCGATTGCGTTTAAGCTGCATGGAAAGCTGGTGCGCCAATAATTCCTCGCCTGCCAATCGGCGCTGCGATGGGTGACGATGCTCCTCCAATGCGCCGGTATCAGCATCTGGCGGCGGCGCGTGCACATAGTTCAACGCGGGCTTAAGCGCTGGCCACTTGAGCGCGCTCAATATCGTTTGCGGAATCAGCTCCAGCTCGGCAGTTTCCGGCAGTTCTTTGATTGCCCCGCGCACCGCTGCGGCAATGCGGTCTGCCGTAACGCCGTCGCATTTCGGATAAACAGGCGTCAACGCCTCCGCCATCGCCAATGGCACATCCTCGGTTAAATAGCTCAGCTTTGGGTGCACAATCTCGAACCCCAGCGCAGTCTCCCGCGCCTCGCCAAATACTCGCACTTTCGGCCGGCCGTTGAGTTTTTCCACCTGCGCCATTTGGAAATAGAAAAAGCGCAGGCGCATTCTGCCGGTGCCGTCGCGCAATTCAGCCAACAGCGTACGTCGCCCCCGAAACGACACTTCGGCGTGCTCAATCACACCTTCGAACACGCACGCCGCCCCCGGATGCGCGGCACCAATGGGCGTTACGCGGGTTCGGTCTTCATAGTGCAATGGCAGATGAAACCATAGATCACTTAACCCGTTTAAGCCAAGTTTGTCGGCCAACAACCCGGCCAGTTTCGGCCCTACTCCTGGCAAAAATTGTATTGGGCGGTCCGCTGCAGGCAGCGCTGCAACAGCGGTGGTAGAAATTGGTAGCGAGCGTGTCGGCATTTTTATCCCAATGACTATCCGCTAATTCCAATACACATTACATAATCACCATCACGCCATCGACTTCAACCCGCGCACCACGCGGTAAGCCAGCAACTTGAATCGTGGAGCGCGCTGGATAGGGCTGGGGCACATATTCACTCATCACTTCATTGAGCTTGGGAAAATGCGCCAAGTCGGTCAGATACACGCCAATACGAACTAGATCAGATAGCGAGCCGCCAGCAGCCGTGGCTACCGCTTTGAGGTTTTCAAAGACCTGCCTTACCTCGGCTTCAAAATCATCGCTGACCAGCGTCTGGATTGCCGGATTGAGCGGCACTTGGCCAGACAGATAGACCGTGCGGCCGACTTTGATCGCTTGGCTGTAAGTGCCGATCGCTTTCGGGGCGTTATCGGAA
>JBBQBR010000192.1:0-5613 GCA_038317875.1 Lysobacterales bacterium | reverse complement strand
CATGGCACCAATAAAAAGCAAAATGCAGGCGACTGTAGGCACCGACCACAGGGCACTACCCCATAAGTTCATGGTTTGCCCGCCCATGGTTTGCGCGGCAGTGTCAAAGATGACCCGGTAGTCCAACGAACCGGTGTACATCACAACAATCGCGATACCCAGCAGAAAGCCGAAGTCGCCAACGCGGTTGACCAAGAATGCTTTCATGTTGGCAAACACAGCGGTTGGCTTTTTGTACCAAAAACCAATGAGCAAGTAAGAAACCAAACCGACCGCTTCCCAGCCAAAAAAGAGCTGCAGCAGGTTATTTGCCATCACTAGCATCAGCATCGAAAAGGTAAATAAGCTGATGTAGCTGAAAAAGCGCTGGTAGTCAGGGTCTTCATCCATGTAGCCGATGGTGTAGATATGCACCATCAAACTGACAAACGTAACCACGACCATCATGGTTGCGGTTAACCGATCCACCATAAAACCGATATGGGCGCTTAAATTACCGATGTCAAACCACGTATAGACATTGGCGTAGTAGTTTTCTGCGCCGTCGAACGCGAGCAGCTTAAACACATACATCGACAGCACGGCTGAAACCGCAACGCCCAAAATCGTGACGCTATGCGCACCCTTGCGGCCAATTTGTTTGCCAAAAAAGCCGGAGATAATCGCGCCGACCAACGGGGCAAGCGCAATGGTGAGCAATAAATTCTGAGTAATCATGCTGTTCCTCAACCGCGCATGGTGTCGAGTTCTTCGACATTGATGGTGCGGCGGTTGCGAAACAGCACCACCAAAATAGCCAAGCCAATCGCGCTTTCAGCGGCGGCGACGGTCAGAATAAAAAATACGAATACTTGCCCATCCAACACGCCCAAATACTGCGAGAAGGCGACAAAATTAATATTGACCGCAAGCAACATGAGCTCAATACACATCAACAGCACGATCACGTTTTTGCGATTAATAAAGATGCCCGCAACGCTGGTGCAAAAGAGTAGGGCACCGACGATTAGGTAGTGAGAAAGCGAAATCATTGTTTAGGACTCACGTGTTTTTCATTTGCTCGTGCTGGCACAACCGCGGGCAAAGCTTGCGCTATGACACTGGCGCGCCGCTTCATCCGAATGAGCAGGTAAATTCCAGCAGCCAGCACCAACACTAGCGTTGGGAAAACCATTGCTTGCAAAAGCAGCATTGCCTCCATACTCATACTTTTTCCTCAGCTACAACTTCCGGCGTGCTACTGGCAACCGATACGATCTTCAAACGCCCAGCCTTGGTCGCTAGAACTTGCTTTGAAGGATCTTGTGCTTTAACGCCGGTGCGTTTGCGCAATGTCAGTGCGACTGCTGCAATGGCTGCCACTAGCAATACGACCGAAGCGATTTCGAAGGGATAGACGTAGGTGTTAAACAGTAAGCGGCCAATCGCTTTAGTATTGCTGTAATCGCCAGCAACCTGTGTCGGCATGGAATATTTGTCTAGTCCGAAATATTTATAACCCAATACCGAAAGCAGTTCGAACGCCATAATGCCGGCAACAACTAAGCCAACGGGTAGATAGCGCGCATAGCCCTCATGGAGTGGGTCGGTTTTGACATTCAGCATCATCACAACGAATAGAAACAGCACCATAACCGCGCCGACGTAGACCACAATCAAAGCCATTGCAAGGAATTCGGCCTGCAGTAAGACAAATAGCCCCGCTGCGCTGACAAAAGTCAGCACTAAGAACAATGCGGCGTGTACCGGATTGCGGGCAGTAATCACGCCTAAACCAGCAGCCACAGTAAACGTTGCGAACAAATAAAATAAAGCGAGCGTAATCGTCATGATTTAGGCCTAGCGATACGCGGCGTCAGCCGCACGGGCCGCAGCAATGTCACTTTCTAAGCGATCACCTAAAGCTAAAAGCTTGGATTTCGTCAGAATATTTTCGCCGCGATTTTCGAAGTGATATTCATGTATGTCAGTTTCTACAATGGAGTCAACCGGACAAGATTCCTCGCAAAACCCACAAAATATGCATTTGAACAAGTCGATCTCGTAGCGTGAAGTACGCCGAGTACCGTCGCTGCGCGCTTCAGAATCGATCGTTATTGCCAGTGCTGGGCATACCGCTTCGCACAATTTACAGGCGATGCAGCGCTCTTCGCCATTTGGGTAACGGCGCAGCGCGTGCAGCCCACGGAAGCGATTTGATTTAGGGATTTTTTCTTCCGGATAGCGCACGGTGTAGGCGTAGTTCGCGCCTTTGAAAAAATATTGCAACGTGAGCCGAAGGCCGGAAAGCAATTCCAGCAGCAAAAGACTCTTTAAAAAACGCACGATTCGCACTAAATGCCTCGCTCAACAAAGTGATAAGTGAAAAGCACCGCTGTAACCACGATCCACACTAAGGTTATTGGAATCAATATTTTCCAGCCCAAACGCATGATTTGGTCGAACCGAAAGCGCGGGAAAGTCGCCCGAATCCACAGATAGCCAAATAGAAATCCGACCGCTTTCGCGAGCAACCAAAACACGCTTGCCGTGCCAAGGAAGCCCCAGCTTTCTGGGAATGGGCTTAGCCAACCGCCCAAAAACATGATGGATGCTAAAAAAGACAGCAAAATCATGCTGGAGTATTCACCTAGGAAAAACAGTGCGAACGCGGAACCCGAATATTCGACATGAAAGCCTGCAACAATTTCACTTTCGCCTTCAGCAACATCAAACGGCGCGCGATTCGTTTCTGCCACACCAGAGATGCAATACACCACAAAGATGGGAAATAGCGGCAGCCAGAACCACTCGAACAGCCCGGCATCGCCTTTTTGCGCATTGACGATGTCGGTCAAATTTAAGCTCGCTGATGCGATCAGAACGCATATAAGGGCAAAGCCCATGGCTAATTCGTAACTTACGATTTGGGCGGCTGAGCGCATCGCGCCGAGCAAAGCATATTTTGAATTTGATGCCCAGCCCGCAATGATCACGCCGTAAACTGAAAGTGAGGTCATTGCTAACAGATAAAGCAGGCCGGCATTGATATTCGATACTGCCCCTGTACCACCCGCAGTAAATGGTACGACTGCCCAAGCCGCAAGCGATGGGCCCAAACACAGCAACGGCGCGATGATAAAAAGAAATTTGTCAGCGCCAGCGGGTACATTCAGCTCCTTAAAAATCATTTTGAACACGTCTGCAAAGGGCTGCGCAACGCCGTAAGGGCCGATGCGGTTTGGCCCCTGCCGATCTTGCATAAAGCCAATGACTTTGCGTTCCGCAAGCGTCAAAAACGCCACAGACAGCGTGACGCTAATCGTCAAGATTAAAATCTGCGGCACTGGAAAAAGCGTCGTCCATATCCAAACGAACGGTGCAAAAATAGGGCTGGTCAAAAGTGCGTCCATAAGCTGCCCCTAGCGCTTCAAAATGTTCACGATGGAACCGGTGGGTGGTAAATCAAGCGTCGAATCTAACCCTAGCGTAACGATAAACCCACCTTTTGGTACCGACTTATCAACGTCTACCGCCAACGCAGCGCTACCTAACATCACCGTTGCACCATGACTAACGCCGATGCCAAACGCGTCTTCGGGGTGCAGCTTGACTGAGTTAGTCGCAGCGATAGGTGTGCTCTGTAATGCGTCAGCGCGCCGCACGACGGCGTCGACCGTATAAATATTGCCGAGTGCGTTCAATACCAGTCCGCGCTCAGTCGGACGCGGCGAAACAGTGAGTTTGACCTCGACCGGCTCAGCCTGATTGAGCGATAACGCCGTGTCAACCTGAGCTTTGAGCGCGGCATAGTCATTGAAAGTAAAATCAGGTAGGCCGAGCTCTGCGCCAAGCACACGTAGCACACGCCACGTCGCGCGGACATCACCGGGTGTTTTTAGCGCGGGTGCTAAGTTTTGCACTAAACCCTGCGCGTTGACGTAGGTTCCTTCGCATTCTGGCGGCAGCGCGATTGGGAATATAACGTGCGCCAATGTATCAAGTGCGGGGGAACTGAAGCTGGCAAAAGCAATCACGCATTCAGCCTTTGCGAGCGATTCCAGCGCGTGATTTCCAAGCGCAAAATCATTTATTTCGGCGCCACAAAGCAAATAGCCTTTGCGCGGCTGCTCAATCATCTGACGTGCGTTGAGGCCAGCTGATGTTTTTGCACCGCCTGCAGCCCGGTGCGGCAATGCTCCCATACGCCAAGCGGCGGCAGCATTGGCGCCATCTGGCATTTCGTCGAATACAGCGTTCGTGGCTTGCGCGACGTATTTTGCGCAAGCACGTAAAATCGCTGCCTGCGGATGGCGACTTGCGTGCTCACCAAATATCAAACGTGCTGGTTGCGCGGTACTTAAGGCCTCAACGATTACCTTTGCAGTGTCGCTATTTAAAGCTTGTGCCATTAATGCGCCAAGTGCTTCAGGCATTGCCAATTGGCTCGCTTCTAGCGCCGCTTTGGCCAATGCCAACGCGTGTCCAACATGCGTAATCGCGTGGCCGATCAGCTTTTGTTCCACATCAAAATGAAAATCAAAATCAGCCTGGTTTACCGCAAATACTCTTGCGCCCTTACGCCATGCTTTGCGCACTTTATGCCCTAAAATCGGCGCGTCCATGCGTGGGTTGCAGCCGAACAGTAAAATAGTTCGGGTGTTTTCGATTTCGAGCAACGGCGCGCCTAGTGTTGGGCTTAGCTCGCGCGCGGCATCATCTGAGAAATCTAACTGCCGCAGGCGATGATCGACGTTCGCAGACCCCAGCCCGCGGCTTAAGCGCGCCAGCAGCAAATAGTCTTCAGCGCTTGCCATCGGCCCAATTAGAGTGCCAAGTTCATTCGCGCCGTACTTGCTGACAACCGCAAGTAGCGCTTCTTTAGCAAATGCAATTGCACCCGCCCAATCGGTTGTTATCCAAGCGCCGTTCTTCTTGATTCGTGGGCTCAAACAGCGATCCGCTGCGCCCAGTGCCTCATGGCTGAAGCGATCACGATCAGAGAGCCAACTTTCATTTATAGCGTCATTGTCTTTCGGTACCGCGCGCATCGCTTCGCCTCGGCGCGTGTGCAGGTACAAATTCGAGTGCAGGCTGTCATGATAACCAACGCTAGCGCGCGCGGTTAATTCCCACGGCCTAGCCCGAAACCGAAACACTTTGTTTGTCAATGCGCCGACTGGGCAGACGTCAATGATGTTGCCAGACAGCTCAGTTTTTATCGCAGCACCGATGTAGGTGCCAATCTCAAGCGTTTCACCGCGGCCCATGCCGCCTAGTTCAGTCGTGCCGGCGATTTCATCCATGAAACGTACGCAGCGTGTGCAGTGAATGCAGCGCGTCATTTCGGTGGCGATCAACGGACCTAAATCTTCATCGGCGACGACGCGCTTGTCTTCAGTAAAGCGGCTGACGCTGCGGCCGTAGCCCATCGCAACGTCTTGTAACTCACACTCGCCGCCTTGGTCGCAAATAGGGCAATCGAGCGGATGATTGATTAGTAAAAATTCCATCACATTGCGCTGCGCAGACAGCGACCGCGCCGATTGCGTGTGTACTATCATGCCCTCCATGACCGGCGTGGCGCACGCGGGCTGTGGCTTCGGTGCCTTTTCGACGTCAACAAGACACATG
>JBBQBR010000191.1:0-5637 GCA_038317875.1 Lysobacterales bacterium | reverse complement strand
GTCAGCTAACAGACTTACCAAATTCTGTCTGTGTGGCTCCTTCCTCCACAAGTTGTTTATGCCTTATACGGCGCACACCTAGAAAACTCGGTTGGACGTGCCCGAGTGTGCTTTTTTCGGCTTGTCCGGATCTCTAGTGTCAGATATGGGCGTGACGACGCGGCATAGTCATTCTCTGCAAGGCGGAAACAACGAAGCCGGGCGAGTCGAAAAAGGTGCAATTGGGTGGGTAGCGCTTAGCACCCATTCGGTGACGTTCGAAAAAGTCCGAAAACTTATGCACACTATGTCTATCCGAATGCCAAAGCGCGGTGAACTGAGTTTTTTAGGTTTAATGGTGCCTAATTTCCATGGCAATTTGGTACTCACTCGTAAATTTCACCAGGATCGAGACTATTAGTTTCGCGCACGTCCCTGCCTCGACAAAGCGCGAGCTGGCCGCAAACCCAGTCGCAGCGGCCATCACGACTTGGTATTTGCTTGAGCATTGCAGCGACACAATGGCTTTCGTTCTGGACCGACGGTTTTTGGCCATTCCCTTCTGGGTCATCATCAGACTTGGAAACCTACAAAGATGTCACTGACAACGTTGTCGATAGTCTTATTGCAGCGGGCATTCTTCAAGATAATGGCCGGAACGTCTTCGACCGGAATGAACCTACGCAGTGTTTGGATTACCTGAACTAATTAGCCGATGCTCGACCCACAAGCTTAACCGCGCGCAGCCATAAAGATGACAGCACTGAAAGAGCAAAAGGCGCCGAAATTCAGCGCCTTCTGTTTTTTTTAAAGGGAACTTAGCTTGCCCCTAATAGACTTCAAAGTCGGCGCGACAGCCCTGCGCAACCCAGACACCGCGGCGGTCAGCGCCCCAGCTATAGCCTTCGGTACATGCGGCACGACTAACTTGATTGACCAATCTGACGCGACCTCTAAACGGTAACGCACAATACGCTTGCCGTTGATCATAGCTTTCGCAGCGAATGACCGTTCCATGGGATTGCTCCGGTGCATAACCACCACCGCCGCCTCGATTTCCACGTTGGCGCTGGCGCTGCACAACTGAGGCAAAACTTCCTCTGCAACCCTGACTCACCCACAAGCCACGTCGATCCACACCCCACGTTTGGCCCTCTAAACACTGTGAGCGCGAATGTTGCTCAACCAAAACGACGTCACCCCGGTTGTCGATATCGCAATAGGCTACGCGCCCTTTGTAGCTCTCGCAAATAACCTCGTCGATAACATCAACATCGTCGTTGTCCCACGCTGCGGCGTGACCGCTGAAAAACATCGAGGCGCTAGACATCATTAAAATCAATACGATCTGCTTAAAACTTGTTTGCGTGAACATAGTGTTGGGCTCCCTTGTGGTCAAACGTTTACATCTCGATTTTTAAGTAATTTTTGGTTGAGCGTTTTGCGAAATTACCATCCCAGTCTAAACTTGAATCCTGAATTGAGACGCGCCGATCATATCCATGAGCCTGAATGACGAGTGCCCTGCCACCCTTGTTCATAAATTTTTACTCAGGCGCGCCGCATCTAAGCTTCGCAAAACAATCCGGATTTGATGCAATTTTTTCCGGTCTAAACACTGTCAAGCCGCTACCATGCTTGTTCTGGACGATTGGCTCGGCGCATAGTCGCAACATTCCTCCGCTTAAGGTCGTACGCACTGCATTAAAACCCTTCCCACTTGGACAAACTTTCCAGCATGAAACCCCACCCAGTGAAGATCTATTCGGCATGAAAATAATTTTGCATTGGCGGCTTGCGGCAACCGTCGCGATGGTTGTTGGTGCAGCATTTATCATTGCGCTTCCAGCCTTAAGCGTACTGAGATTACCGCCTGGCGCAAGCTTTTTTTCAGCAGCGTCTTTGGCGCTGGCACTTGCTGTTGCCGCAGTCATTTGGCTCTATAGTCTTCAGGAAAATCATATTGTTGCTGCGGAAAAAGATGCGACCAGTCTGATAAAAACAATACCGCTAATTTTTTTTACAGTGGATAAGCAGATGCAACTGAGTCGATTACGCTCGACTCGATTTGACGAATTTTTTTATGGGAAAAATTTTGGCGCTGGAACTGACTTTGCTAGCGCAATTGGATTCCTGACCGATGCCCAGATTCGTCAGGAGGCCGGGGACTACGTTAAATTGATGCTTGCCCAGACCAAAAGCACGGTGTCCGGCATGAATCCGCTCGAATGCGTTTCAGCGCTAATGCTTAATAGCGATGGGCGCCCTGAGCTTCGCTATTTTAAGTTCGCTTTTGGCGATTATTTTGAAACCGGTAAGTTTGCCGGGATCTTAGTTGCGATTAATGACATTTCTGACGTAGTTAACGTTAATGCTCAACTGCAGGCGTTGACGCAAAAATCAGACCAAAGCGCCCAGTCAAGCGTTGACTTAATGGTTCGGCTGATTAAGTTGGACCGAAAAACACTAGTTGACAAATTTGTCAGTTTTGAAAATTTGCTTGACGAGGCCAACCTGGAGTTAAAAGACAGCGGCCACAGTGGCGTGCGCTACCAAACGCTAGCTGATCAAGTGCGCAAAAAGATCAAACTGCTAAAAAATGACGCAGCCGCGCTCGGGTTAACCGAACTCAGTGCGAGCGCGGCGGAGATGGCGGCGGAGCTCGAAATTCTTGGGCAAAAGCCCGACCTGTCAGGGAATGATTTTTTTAGCGTCGCGCTAAAGCTCGATGTACTTTACGACTGCCTACATAAATTGAGCGCAATGCTGAGGCAGCTCCCGGACGCGGCCTTGAAGACAACTGCGCAAACCTACACGGCTTATGAAACGCCTGGTACAGCAGCTACCGCAGCAGCTCTAGAAACGCCAGACACTGCGCCAGCTGAGCAAGCCACGCCAGAAGGCGATGCAAATAGATGCGACTCATTGGAAAGCGGCATAGAAGAACAAGCCCGCGTCAGCGACGCCATGTCAACGACCCTCAATACCTATGCATCATCTGAAAAAGCGCCTTTGGCTGATGCATTGCCGTTAGTAAATTCAAAGCTCAATAGCAAAGAACAAACCTCAATCGCACCAGCGGGCGGAACCAACGATACCCATTTACTGCGCTTTGAATTCGCCTTAATCCAACAAGCATGCATTAGAACTGCCGAGAAATTGGGCAAAAAGATTGCAGTAAATGCGCAAAATCTTATAGCTGAGGCAATTCCCGACCGTTTGAAACAACCTTTGACCGAAATTTTAGTGCAATTGATTCGCAGTTCACTTGCAAATGGACTGGAGTTGCCGGCCGTTCGAACGGCCGCAGGAAAGGACGAAAGGGCAACACTAGCACTCACATGGACGGAATTAGAAAATGGCGGTTACGAGTTGGTTTTTCGTGACGATGGCTATGGTCTAAATTTCGACGTTATCCGTTCGCGAGCCCTCGCTTTGAACAGAATCTCTGTGGCACAGGCCGACGCACTCGATTCGCGTCAGCTAGTCGGGTTTATCTTTGAGCCCGGATTTTCGACGGCGATAAACCCAGCCGATAACGCGGGCTTTGGTGCCGGTTTGGATTTAGTTATGGCTGCTGTCAAAAGATCTGGCGGTAAAATTTCGGTAGGCACGCAACCTGGGCTCTACACGCAGTTTCGCGTCAGCTTTCCAGTATTGAAGGACGCAAGCTGAATGTGGGCGACCAAAAAATTGGGTTTGACGTCGTCGCAATGTTCTCGAACGCAACACTTTCAGATAAGAAGTCAGCGGCATTTGAATTGGGAACTTTTCGATCATTACCCACTCAACGGCACTAACTTCTATCGGCGATACCCCTATGGCCTACGCTCAGCAAACGCTATCAAATCCAGCCGCCGCCCGGCCTGCAACAAATCGGAGCAACATCTATGCGCTTAGCCCAGCAGCGCCAGCAACGGTGGCCGCTGCGCCTTCAGCACTCGGAAGTGATTGGATGACTGAAGCAGATCTTGACGTGTTACTGGTGCAGCGGGCGCAAGCTGGCGAAATGAAAGCGTTTGATTTGCTGATCCGCCGCTATCAATCTAAGGTTATTGCCGCTATTGGCCGCTTAGTGCGCGATCGCACTGAGTGTGAGGATATTGCCCAGGAAGTGTTCTTGCGCGTTTATAAAAATCTAAATGGATTTCGCGGCGAAAGTTCCTTCTACACCTGGATTTATCGAATTTCATTAAACACTGCGAAAAATTTCCTAAGCTCAAACAATCGCAAAATCAACACATCAGGCCTTGAGCTTGATGTCGCCGATCAAATTCAAGATCCGGCTAGCTTGCGCGATCGCGCCACGCCCGAACGGGAGTTTTTACGTGAAGAAATCCAGCGCGCAGTCGTCGAAAGCATGGCAGCACTTCCTCCTGATATTCGCCAGGCACTGCAATTACGTGAGTTAGAAGGTCTGAGCTATGAAGAGATCGCAGCGCAAATGGATTGTCCAATTGGCACCGTACGCTCAAGAATTTTTCGGGCGCGGGAAGCAGTGGACAAACGCATCCGGCCGATGCTTGAGCAGCAGTAGCCGAAATGAAAGCGCTTCGCCTAGTCCTTAAAGAAACTTCGTTTCTAAATTCTGCAAGTCAGGGATACACGCCATGAATAACGACGACGAAACAACTTCACCCGCATCATTAGAACAACCGTTACCGTCGGAACACTTAAGGGAAAGCCTCTCTGCGCTGCTCGATGGTGAGCTGAGTGCAACGGAAGCGGCGTTTTTAATCAAGCGCATGGCGCACGACGCCGAACTCAATGCGCAGTGGCAACGCTTTGAAGGAATTGGCGAAGTACTGCGCGGGCAGGCGCTAGTGTTAGAGAACGATCGTTTTAGCGCCCGCGTTTTGAGCAAGATTGCGGCTGATTCAGCAGACACATCGCCCGCATTTGCACCACAAAGAATTGCTACTTCACGCAATGCATTCAACCGCCAAACATTGAGCCGCTTCGGCACCGGTATTGCGATTGCAGCGGCGGTAGCCTGGGCTGCTTTACTTTTACCACAACGATATCAAACCGAACTTGAGTCACCGCAGGTAGTTAAATCCGCAGCACCTTTGACGCTCGCAAGCCCCGTGGTCAGTATACGAACGGTATCTGGGCACATCGGTGGAGAGGCAATATCTGGCGGGGCTCAAAACAACGCCTTACTTGCGCAATCGATGGATGCATTTTTATTGGAACACGTCCAGCGTTCGCCCGTTTCGCCTATTTCTGACGCTGTGTATTTACAGAGTATTGCCTTAAGTGAAAGCTTAGAAGTGCCTCAATAATGCGAGCGCTCCTCTTCATCCTAAGCGTTTGCAGCCTGCCGAATGCATTAATGGCGCAATCCGCAAGCATTTCGTTAGATCGAGAAGCCTTGTTACATCGATTTGTTTCACCCAAACCGATGAGTTACCGCGCCGAGGTGATGTTTGGACCAAGCAATCCAAATGCGCCCACAAACCCAACGCGCATTCTCGAGGTACGAAATGGACTGCTGATGTCTTCGCCGGCAGTACCGGGGGCGCAGTTTGCTATTTCGGATCAAACTAAAGCGATTTCTGCGCTCATGAGTAATTATCAGGCGCAGTGGGAAGAAATTGCCGCAAATTCGACGCTCGCAGATCGATCCACACAGCAGCTGAAATTGATACCCAGGGA